>CAZIQU010000110.1:0-1174 GCA_964541445.1 uncultured Lachnospiraceae bacterium
ATCTGACCGTTGCCTGTTGAAGCCTTGGCGAGAATTTTGCCGTCAGCCATATCGAGTATAAGCCCTGATACGGAGGTCGTGCCGATATCTATGGCCAGTCCATAGATCACGTTCTCGTCAGACGGCACTACATCGATAACCGTAAGCAGGTTCTTATATGTGCCGGTGACGCAGTTGATTTCGTAGTTGTTGTCACGCAGTACATCCGGCAGCTTTTTCAGTACCTGATACGGCGCGTGCAGCATTTTCACATTGGTCGCTTTTTTCAGCGCCCTGATGAGCCGTTCATTGTCCGGCATGGTATCATCGGCATTAGGCACATCAAGCTTGAGGTGGATAAGCTGCATATCATTGACGAAGGTTATGCCCTCCGCGTTCACCTGCTTGGTCAGCTGATTAAAGAGCCGTACCTCGGCATAAGAGCTGAGATCGGCAATTTTCATACGGCTGCGATAGGCGCTGGAGATATCCGGCACAAGCACGGAAATATCGCCGGTTATATAACTGTCGCAGGCCAAACGGTAGCCCTCTTCCCACTCACTGTCGGAAAGATGATGCGTTTTTTCGCTTTTGACCTCGCCGGCCACGAGCTTCACCTTGCATTTACCGCAGGTGGCATTGCCCGAACATGGCGTATCTATGGCAACGTTTGCCGCCCTTGCCGCGTCTAAGATGCTGTCACCGGAAGCAGCGAAGATTTTTACATCTTCGCTGCTTTCAAACTTAAAAGTTACACTGTACATAAAAATTTTCCAATCGAATCTACATTATCTCGTTCATGCCGAGAGCCGGGTGATTCTTCTCCTGAAGGAAGGCCAGAACAGCCTGAGACTCGGTAGCGATCGTTTCGTCACAGACCATATCCGTGAAGTTGTCGATGCCGTAGAGCTCTTTGGCGGTCTTGTTGAGCCTGGGCGCTACATCGTCCTTAAGTTCCTTCGGCATCCAGACGATTCTCTCGATACCGCCCTCTGCGCTCATGAATTTCTTGGAAGCGATGAAATGTCTGCCGTGACCCATAAAGCCCGGAGTCTGAACGCCGCCGCCGGTCATGGAAGCGAGTTCGCCGAAGCTCATACCTACCGGGGTCTCACCGGCGTATTCTCGGTTGACGATGATTACGCCCTTGGCCTCCGGCAGAACGGTGTCCCGGAGCTCGTCCCGGCTGTAGCCG
>CAZIQU010000110.1:1184-2254 GCA_964541445.1 uncultured Lachnospiraceae bacterium
CGAAGCAGCCGCAGCTGGTCATCGGATCTTCAAGGATTGAATAAAGCGATACTCTGTCAAGAGCGCCGTGAGTAGCATCGTGAACAGACTTGTTTACGCTGTCGAATATGCCCTTGCCGGCGTCTTCGGCCTCTCCCTTGAGTATCGGCTGGTTGGGTCCCTCGGGATCGAGCTCGTAGCTGGCTTTGGCATCAAGCCACGAAACCGCGCCGCACAGACCAAGTCTTTCCGGCGTTACAACGCAGGCATGCGAGGGAGCGAACGACTGACAGAGAATGCATGTGTAGAATGTATCTACGCTCTCGTCGGTCATGCTTTCAAGTCTTTCGTCACGGGCATTGTACTTGGGAACAGCAACCTTTTCCAGTATTTCCTTGACCTTGGCTTCATCGGTCACGAGAGTTACCTGGCATTTATCAACAACATTGCCGAACTCACTCATAAGCATGGTGTAGATCACTTCGCCCATATCCTTCAGGCGCAGCCCGGCATCGTAAGCGTTTTTGCTGATGCGGATACGGAATATATTTCTCTGTCCGGTATGCATAACACCTTCGATGCAGTTGAGCCAGCCGTGTATCTTTCTTTCCAAAACAGGCTCAAAATCTTCCTGCATCTTTTTGCCGTATACTTCCACTAATGTGGCAAGGCTGAGCTCCACGGGAGCAGTACCGTCAATATCGCTGCCGATAACGGTAATCTTGTGATCTTCGATCTCATCGGCTTTTCTCATCAGCAGCAGTTCGCAGGTAGGCACTTTTTCGCCGTTGACTTCGGCATGCATATCGGCTCTTCTGATGATCTCGCCCTCAAATGCTGCCGCGAAACCGACCGGCAGTTTGATCTCGGTTGCTTTAATCTTGATATTTCTGAGCTCGAGAGAGGTCTTTACGGTCTGGCTGTGATCCGTTACGGAAACCAGCGCGCCGGGCACCTGATTTTCGCCCAGATCTATATCGACTATTACCGGGAAGCCAAGCGCGATAGCGCCGGCACCGGCCGATACCACTACATTATCGATGGCACCGAAGGTATTAACAAAAGCCGGAACTCTGGCTTTGGTATATTCA
>CAZIQU010000110.1:2268-5628 GCA_964541445.1 uncultured Lachnospiraceae bacterium
GGTCGCCGCCCTGGATACCGCCGAAAATGAGAGCCGCTCTTACGGCTACCGTAACAACATGGATGACCGCTGTAACATCATGTCCGAGCGGGATTACTCTGTAGGTAAGGCCCATATTTACCTTCTCAGCGGCGCACTGATCGATCACGCCGCCTACCAGGAAGGTAAGCAGACCTTTGTTCTGATAATCTCTGACGATGTCGGCGACGGTCTTGGCGTCGTCGGCCTTGCCGAGTACTACCGCCACACCGGGGATATCGCCGGTAACGAGCGGTACACCAAGAGAACGGATAACGGGATCTGGCACAAAACCGATGCCGCCTTCGTTTTCATAAGGCTTTTCATTTTCAACATATTTGAGAGCTTCAAGTATCTCCGCGCCTACCGCCGTAGCTAAACCGGCATTCAGGGCCTGTCCGAGATCTTCCTGATTGGTGATGAGGCTCTTCAATACGCCGACGCAAGCCGGCAGATCGCCTAACTTCTCTACTTTTACGCCTGTCGCCGCGTAAATAGTCGGCAGATAATAAGCCGTGTCGGGCATCGCCACTTTTTTATCCGCGCCGTACTTGGCAATCGCATCATTGACGGCGCCTTCCGTAAGGCCCGCCACAGCATTGCTGCCGCCGTAGATAAGATCTGTTAATACACTCATTTTTTCCTCCTGTTTAATGTATTATATTACAACTCTAAGAAAGAGTCTGCATACAAAAATTCATTGCGGATAATGTCGCAGGACTTGATCGTTTCCATCAGGCGCTTGTCGTTAGGATTGACGATAGCGGAAGTGAAACCGTTGGCTATGGCCATGGCCACGGTAGCGGAATCAAGGATAGGACGAAGCTCTTTAGGCATACCGTTGGAAACATTGGAGAGTCCGCCGGTGGTATTGAGGCCCATATCCGCCACCATCTTAATGAAGGCGAGTACGTCCATCTGTTTGTCCTGCATTCCCTTTATTACCAGGAAAAGCGGATCGAACCACATATCGAGCGGATCCATGCCGAGGCCCATGCCGCGTTCCAGCATGGTCTGGCAGTATACCATACGCTCATCGTTGCTGCCGGCAATGCCTTCGCCGTTGCACAGGGCAATGACGATAGCGTCGTTGGCTGCGGCCAGATCGATATTCTCGATTCGTCCGGCAGCGTCGGCGGAATTGACGATAGGTTTGCCTTTGCTGCGGTTATAAACGGAAATACCGGCTTCGATGGCCTTTTTGTTGGAGGTATCAAGCGCCAGGGGAACATTGTCGAACTCCTTCTGAAGAAGCGCGACCGCCCACTTCATCAGGTCTTCACCGTCGCGCTCTGCGGGGCCGATGTTCACATCGAGATAGGTGGCGCCGGCGTCGAGCTGCTGTTTGGCTCTGAGCAGAATAGGCTCAGGATCTCTTTCGGTGAAGGCTTTGTTTACGGCCGGGGCCGTTGTGGAAAGTCTTTCACCGATAGTTACGAATTTTGCCATTTTTTTCAGGTCTCCTTATAAGTTGATTTATTCTATTTGAGGTCTTTAAAGAATTTAACGGCCTGCAGGGCTTCTTTCGGCCCGACGATGATCTCCCAGCCGGGCAGTTTTTCTTCCAACTCGCCCTTGAGAACGGCTACCTTACCGGGGATGACCAGACGGCGCGATTTTACCTGACCGGCGATGTCCTTCTCTTCGAAGAACTTGGAGATCGTACCGGCAGAAAGCTTTCCGGCCGCCCATGATGTAAGCACCGAATAGCCTCCGGCATCGGGGATTATCAGGTTGATGGGTACTCCGGAGCGTTCCATTTCGCCGCTGATGACGAAGTATGAAAGCGCAAAGTCGACCGTGAGCGCGCAGATAGCGTTTTCATCGGCACCATTGAGCTTATAGATGCCGGGCGTAACGCGCATGGGCTTCTGCGGGTCGGTGTAAATGTTCTGTCTGAGACCGTAAAGAGGCAGCGCCTCCGCGTATGTCATCTCGTCCATTACCAAAATGGAACCGTATTTTATGGTAAATACCGCGGCTAAAGCAGCCTGCAGACGAACATCACCCTGAGCCAGACGGTTGAGTCTGATTATCGAAGGATAACCGAAGGTACGGTCTGAATGTTTGAGCGCAGCGCGTCTGATCTGAACGGCATTACCGAAAGCTTCTTTAACGCTCTTTACGCCGGCGTCAAGAATAAGATTCTTGTTGCCCAGAGCTTCCAGCTTAGCGGTGGTATCGTAAAGCTCGTCGAGGTCCTCGGCGGTTACGCCCAGCACGACATTGTATTCTTTGGCCAATGCGTTCATGGCCTCATAGTTATCCTTGTTGGCGCCCAGCAGTATCGGGTTGAGTCCCTTGGTCGCTTCGAGAGCTTTTTTGGCTACATCGGCGTCGGCACAGCCGAGAATAACGGCTCTGTCAAGTTTGGCGGCCTTTTCGACCAAAGCCATATACTTTTCTTCGCCGCCGAGTTTGACGTAGTTCACAAAGATGAACTCCACATACATACGCTCGCCGATACGCTCGTAGTCGACCTTACCGATGTTGGCGAACACCTTCTCGTTGTCGGCGTCTTCCATAGCGTTGCATACAGCCATGGCAAACAGGTTTCTGCTCACGAGAGTTTTTTCATGACGGAAAAGAACGGTCTCGCCGCCGAGCGTATGCTCGTTTTTGCCGGTTCCGGTTTTGATGGTTTTCATCGGCGGAGCAGTCGCTTCCGCCATCTGAGCCATAACGTCCGCGGAAAGATGCGGGCACTGCTCAAGTTTCAATCCGCCTTGCGCGACCTTCATGGCAAAAGCCATACAAGTCGGGCAGCCGCAGTCTTTGCAGTTGGTTTTAGGCGTTATCTTAAAAATATCTATACCAGTAAGTCCCATAGTATTATTCTGCCTCCTGTCCTATATTAATGCGCCGATCAGTTTCTTAATGGTCGCAACCGATTCGGGATGTCTCAAAATAACGGCGTTTGATCCGCCGGCCAGGCAGGCCGCCGCCGTAATAACTTCCATATTGATGCCGCGGTCTTCACGGCTGCCCCATTCGGGCATGTCCGCTTCGGGCATGACGGATTCCTTTACCGTCCATGTCTCAAAGGCTACCGGTGTGATTATAGGCATCTGCAGCATATTGTCATTCTGTGCCAGCGCTGCGGATTTGACGCGGTCGAGCGTGGTCGCCACATATTCAAAGCCGTATCCGGCAGCGGCGGAACCGACGTTCATGATGATGCTTTCCTTATGCACACCAAGCTGGGTAAGCAGAACGTTGAGCTGTTTGGCCAGGTTTATATCCACGGCACTTTCCGCTCCGACTTTCTGTGAATAAGCAAGGCCGGCGGCAGCGCCTACGGTCTTATAGTTCTCTTCTTTGCAGGACATTACCAGAATGTTT
>CAZIQU010000111.1:0-5618 GCA_964541445.1 uncultured Lachnospiraceae bacterium
CACTCTCCTTCAATGAAGCGTTACCGCCGCAGACGGCGTTGTAATACTCCACAGGCAAAATATAAACCGAATACATGCCGGAATAATCACCGGCGCTATGCATTACTATTTCACCGTTCTCATCCTTAAAATGGAAATCTCCTTTACTGAGCAGCAGACTATCGCGCAGGCTGTAGTAGATGATGCCGCTGCTGAGTTTGACGTTTTTCGTTTCGGCGAATTCACGCAGCGCCGTATCTATGGTCTCAAAATCAATATAATCGGCTTCTTTATCATAAAACAATTCTATTTGGGCATCATAGGGATTTTGTTTTTGCAGAATGCTGTCATGTCCGAAATACAAAGCGCAGCAAAATGAGACAGTTACCAGCACCATAGTTGACAGAATACAGATATTGGCCAAACCGTTAGCATTTTGTTTCAGCCGATACATGAGCGTCGATACCGAAATAAAATTAGCGGGCTTGTAATATTTATTCTTGTTGTTTTTTTTCCGCAGCAGGAAGAATCTCGTTCCTGAGATAAAAAGCAAATTCGTACCGACTATCACCAGCACAACCGCCGGCCAAAAGAAAGTCAAAGCCAATGCCGGTACACGGATAAAGACGGAAAAAATATAAGCCGCGGCCAGACAGATGATGCCGACAAGGGTCATGAGCCCGACAGCTTTCGGCTCTTTATCGCTGCGTCGTGACGCACTCATCAATTCTACGGGCTTTACGGTGCGCACCTGGATCTGATTGACAATATTATTGACAATGAAGATCACGAAAAAGAACACGAAGGTTGAAGCAAATGCTGTTGGTGATAAAGCATACGCGCTGCCTGCGGCTATCGTTGTAAGCTTCATCAGTATCATAAAAAGCATGCGCCCGAACACTATACCGAAAACGATACCGGTAAATACCGAGCTCAGATTGAGCATGACAGTTTCTAAATAATCCGGAATATTTAAGTTAAATTCTTTTTTTCGTCTTTTTATCAGAAAACTGTTCAGGTATATCATATAACCGAAAGTAAAAATGCTCATGACAAGCAAGCCGAAAATAAGCATCACGGTCATAGTGCTGCCGCTTTCCAGCTCTATCACCCGGCCGGCCGCTATCATATTGGTTATCGAAAAAAACATTGCGCACATTATTGAGCAGGCGATATAGTAAGGCAGATATATTTCTTTATTGCGGCGCAGGTTATTTAAAGCAAGTTTATAAAAAAGCTTGTTAGGCAATATCTCCGCCTCCCTCCGTGATCACCGTAATTGAAGCGACAATCTTGTCAAAAAATACTTTTCTGGAAAGTTCTCCCCTATATATTTGGCTGTACAGCTCACCGTCTTTTATGAAGATAACGCGATTGGCATAGCTGGCGGCATTGGCGCTGTGTGTGACCATAAGTATAGTTTGACCGCCGGCGTTGAATTCAGCGAATTTTTCCAGAAGAAGCTGTGAGGCACGAGAATCGAGTGCGCCCGTGGGCTCATCAGCCAATATCAGCTTCGGCTGCGTAATCACGGCACGAGCCACCGCCGTACGTTGTTTTTCGCCTCCCGATATTTCATAGGGGAATTTTTCCAGCAGCGACGCAATCCCCAAATCGGCGGTTATCGGAATGAGCTTCGCTTCCATCTCATCTAAAGGCGTATTTGAAAGTACCAGCGGCAGGAGTATGTTATCTTTTACCGAAAAAGTATCGAGCAGGTTAAAGTCCTGGAAGACGAACCCCAGATTTTTACGGCGAAAGCGGGAAAGCTCTTTATCTTTTATCTGCGTGATGTCTTTGCCTTGCAGCATTACTTTCCCTTCCGTAGGCCTGTCCAGAGTGGCAAGTATGTTGAGCAGTGTCGTTTTGCCGGATCCTGACGGACCCATTATGGCAATAAATTCACCTGTTTCTATGGAAAAATTAACATCTCGCAAAGCCACGCACTGCTTCAGGCCCAGTTTTGTATTGTAGGTTTTTCCCAAATGATCGGTTTTCAGAAGTTCCATTTTTTCACCTTTCTTGACGCCTACACATTATATAAAAAGGCAGGTCATTCCTGCCATAGTTTACCCTTACATTTTATGCCCACACCTTACATTCTTGTAAGGATCATTTGATCAGCATACCGAAACCGATGGAAGCTTTCGTTCCCTTACCCACCTCGGAAGCGATGCTTAAATGAATATTCAGCTCGTCGGCCGCTTTTTTCGCCAAATAAAGGCCGATGCCGCTGGCCTTTTTATCAAGACGCCCACTGTAACCGGTATAGCCCTTCTCAAATATACGGATCAGATCCTCCGGGTTTATGCCGATACCGGTATCTTCAATTACCAATGCGTCATCTTCCCTGTATATTTTAATGTGTCCGTGCTTTGTGTACTTTATGCTGTTGCTGAACATCTGCTCAAAAATAAAAGCCAGCCATTTTTCGTCCGATACCACTTCCGCACCCGTTTCGGTTATGCTCAGTGATACATCTTTGCTCAGAAACATTACAGAATACTTTTTTACCGTGCCGGCAATCAGTTTATCGAGGCTGAACTGATACAATACCAAATCGCCGGAAAAGTTCTGCATACGGGTATATGACAGAGCCATGTTGACATATTCCTCAATACCGAAAAGCTGCTGCTTCATTATGGGTATCGACGGCTCATCAGACTCCATCGCCAGATACATCGCAGATATAGGCGTCTTTATCTGGTGTATCCACATCGTAAAATACTCTTCCTGCTGCCTGTATTCATCGTTATCTGCGGCACTCTCGCGATCGATACGCTCATACAGTGCCGCTATTATGGCACGGTAGCACTCTTCACGGTATGAGCGGCACTGCGGGTATTTGTCCATGATTTTGCCGGGGCTGTTCATTATATCAACAATAACGCGCATGGAGGCGCGGTATCGGAAAAAACCGACCAGAAGCAAGGACGCCGCCAAAAATGCGGCGATAAGAGCGCCGTACACGATCACCGCAATGTCTGTACCCGCCAAAAAAGAAAGAAGCACAAATATAACGGTGGTAACGCCAGCCGTTATGATCAGCTCTTTTTTTTCATTCAGATATGTTTTTATCATAGATTATATAGCCGAACCCTTTTTTGGTTTTTATCAGCTCGCCCAGCCCCGCCTGCTCCAGCTTTTTTCTCAGCCTGTTTATATTTACGGTCAGAGTATTGTCATCTATGAAATTTTCCGATTCCCACAAGGCCCGCATAAGCTCATCGCGCGACACGATCTTATTCGCCCGCTCCAACAGCGAGCGCAGGATGCGATGCTCGTTTTTGGTAAGTTCTGTTTTTTTGCCGTCATTTTCCAGAATAAAGTCATTCAAACTGAGCTTTAATTCGCCGAAACCCAAGAAATCGGTTTTTTCTGTATAAGAATAGGTGCGTCTGAGTATCGCCCTGATCTTTGCGACCAAAACATCGGTTGCGAACGGTTTGGTAATATAATCGTCGGCACCCAAAGCAACCGCCATCACTATCTCACTGTCTTCATTGTGTGAGGTAAGAAATAATATGGGTACACTGCTTTCCTTGCGTATTTCTCCGCACCAATAATAGCCGTTGTAAAAAGGAAGAGAAATATCCATTATCACAAGATGCGGCTCGGTCTCGCGGAAACGGGGCATTATATCGCTGAAGTCTTCTGTCTCAAATGCTGTAAAGTCCCATTTGCTCAGATTTTCACTTAACAAATGTGAAATTGTCTTATCATCTTCGACTATGAGGATACGAAAGGCCTGTTTTTCGCTCATTTTTCCTCGTGATATTCTTTTTCGGTATTTACGCTCCAGATATTCGTCTTATCGGCGCTGCCGCTTCTGATATCCTTCACCGTTTCAAAAGCCGTGACCATGGAGTGATCCATGTTATTGTAGCGGTGCTGCCCGTTGCGGCCCACACAGTATAGGTTATCTATGCTGTTGATGTACTCGACAAGCTTATCTATCTCATAATAAGTGTCAAAATACGCCGGGTATGCTTTTTTAACCTTCTCACGGTGGCTCATTATAACATTGTCGGCGGAATTGATCACGCCCATTTTAATAAGCTCACCGACGGCAAGGTCAACGCACTCTTCATCACTCATATTCCAGAAGCTGTCATTTTCGTTGCAGAAATACTCCAGACCGATCCAAACACTGCGCTGCGGGTCTTTTACCATGTACGGCGACCAATTGTTGAATATCTGTATCCTTCCCAATTTAACGTTCGTATCCTGCACATATATCCAGCAGTCGGGTACGATATCGCCCAAAGTTTTCATTTTCGTTTCGTTTTTGAGGTTGAGTTTATCGGTAAGCAAACCTACGGTAACAAAATCACGGTAAGGTAATCCGTGAGCGATACGAGCGACTTCATCGGGCACGCCGGGCATACCGTTTATCAGATCCTTCAACGGCATAGAAGAAATAACGATATCCGCCGGCAGTTTTTCTGTTTGTCCGTCATTACCTTTTTTTACACAAACAAAAGTAACTTTGCCGGAGGCATCACGCTCAAAACCGACAACGGCGCTTTCTTTTTGCAGCACCCCACCCATTTTCTCAACTTCGCCGGCGACTGTTTCCCATAAATGCCCGGGACCGAATTTAGGATACCAAAACTCTTCGATCAGCGATGTTTCTACCTTACGCCTGCTTTTAGGCACGAATATCTTGGAAAACATATCAACGATTATCGCCTTAATGGAGAGCCCTTTAGTGCGCTGAGCGCCCCAATCAGCCGATATATCACGCGGATGACGGCCCCAAAGTTTTTCGGTATAGCCTTCAAAAAACATCGAATAAAGAACTCTGCCGAACCGGTTTATATAAAAGTTCTCCAGCGATGTTTCCGGCAGCTTTTTTACGGTGCTGTATAAGTAAGAGAAACCGGCGCGTATAGTAGTAATGAACCCCATATTACGGATGGTCGCCCATTTCATGCTAATCGGGTAATCAAAGAATTTTTTACGGTAATAAATTCGCGAAACTCTTTTTCTGACAAGCATGACGCGGTCCTCGGTCTCGGGGTCTGGACCGCCCGCCTGCAGAGAGCTCTCGCGATTTAATATTTTGTCATCAAAAGACGGTTCGCCTTGAAGCGGCATGATATTCTCCCACCACTGCATGACATTGTCGTCTTTGGAAAAAAACCGATGCCCGCCTATATCCATGCGATTACCCATATGGCATACCGTACGCGATATGCCGCCGATCTCACCGCTGGCTTCCAAAACAGTTACTTTGTCTCCGTTGTTATTCTTCAACAGCTCATATGCGGCGGTCAAACCGGCCGGGCCGGCGCCGATAACTACAATATTTTTCAATTCAGCATATCCTATTCTGTAATTTTACGGTTATATTTTAGCACAAACATGCGCCGCAGCCAATAAATGAGTATAACGATGGTTACAATAATAAAAACTCCGGTATAAACCGGAGTTTTGACTTTATCTCTTTGAGAACTGAGGCGCCTTGCGGGCTTTTTTCAAACCGTACTTCTTTCGCTCGATCATACGCGAATCTCTCGTAAGGAACCCTGCCTTTTTAATCTCTTTTTTGAAGTTCACGTCGCTGAGAACGAGCGCACGCGAAAGACCGTGCCTGATCGCTCCGGCCTGACCGGTAAATCCGCCTCCGTATACAT
>CAZIQU010000112.1:0-1071 GCA_964541445.1 uncultured Lachnospiraceae bacterium
TCACCGATATTGGTGATATAGGCTTCGCCGGCGGATATAACCGAATTTACCGTCGGAGTGCTTATTTCTTCGTCGTCAAGTTTTATAGTAATGATCTGACCGATATATTTGGCCGTGGCCTCGGCAAAAAGCTGTGTGCCCTCCGTGTCGAAGGTGATCTTTACCGCCGGAGAACCGACATTGTACTCGTTGTAATATGTATCGTAGGTCGAACTCTCAACATTTGAGCCTGTGAGTATAACCTCGCCGTCCGGGCCGACAAAGGTGAGCTCCGCGGTCTGACCGATCATATCGAGAGCTTCCTGTTCGTTTTCCACATTGGGGATGCTGACCCTGATCCTGTTTTGTCCCTGTTTGGTTATCTCCGGTTCTTTCAGACCAAGCGAATCGATTCTGGTTCTGATTATGGCTATGGCTTTATCAAGCGTGTCGTCTGTGACCTCCGTTTCGGATTCGTCAGCCTGTAAGACAACATAAACGCCGCCGGTAAGGTCCAGTCCGTAATTTATCAGATCTTTTATCGGTTTTATGTCATAAACGCCCGCGATCTTGCTCAGAGGAAGGCCGTTTATAAAAATGACGACCGCAAGTACGATCACCAGTAACAGTATGCATAGCTTAACGATATGCTTCCCTTTTTTCATGAGTAATCCTTTCATATGTAAGTGCCGTAACTAACTTTGTAATTATAAACAATTAAGCACTTTAGGTCAATGTTTTCAATTATTATATGGCGAAAAAAGGGCGTAAAAGCTGTCTATTTATGCAGATTGATACCGATGATACCGCATACGGCACCCCCCGCAAGGTAAAGCGGCGTCTTGATCAGAAAGCCGATCACATCGCATTGGCTGCCGTTTACGCACAGTGCGGTAAGCAGCACGAAAATTAGATAAAGCAGGGCCGCAGCCAGTCCGTTGAGCCACCCGGCTTTTTCGGAAAGAAAGCCTGCGCCTGCTCCCGCAGAAAAAAGACCGGCGCAGAGCAGTACGTACGAAAGGGTTTTTATAAGCTCATAATCCATGTCTGAATAATAGGAAACTACGGTGAGAATACACAGCATGACGATGA
>CAZIQU010000112.1:1081-5180 GCA_964541445.1 uncultured Lachnospiraceae bacterium
AACGCAAAAGAAATAAAGACCCATACGCCTTTTTTCAGCGTGGCGCGGGATATAACGGTTTTGATATTCATAGCGGATACCTCCGCTATTATTCTTATTCTTTATTCTGCCCTTTTATGTAAGAACAGAGAAAATCCACCGCCTGAAGGTAGCCGTCAAAGCCCTTGCCGCAGACTGAAAAAACACATGCTGATCTTAAAAATGAGACACGGCGGTAGTCCTCGCGGGCGGAAATATCGCTGATATGTACTTCGGCCGCCGGCAGCGCCGCGGCCTCGAGAGCGTCGGCTATTGCGATGCTGGTATGCGTATAAGCGGCGGCGTTGATGACAACAGCATCGTATTTTCCCACCGCCGCCTGTATAATATCGATTATAGCGCCCTCATGATTTGACTGAAAACAATATACCTCGATGCCGGCCTGTCGGCAGTGATCTTCTATACAGGCGATCAGATCGGCGTATGTTTTTCGGCCGTATATATCCGGCCGGCGCGTTCCCAGCATGTTCATGTTTGGCCCGTTAATGACCAGTATATTCATAAAAAGCCTCCGTTATCCTTCTGCATACCGCGTCTTTATTGGCCTCGTTGCGAATGCGTTTGTCGGCAAAAGCACTGTATTTAGGTTTTCTGCGGCGGTAAAGCGCGTAGATATCGGTTGAAAGCGGCCGGTTGCGAAGGGAAAGACGCTCCGGTCTTTTTTCAAGACTCACGATAAAAGAGTTACTTTTCAGATAGAGATAGTTTTCTTCCCGTTCAATGACTCCGCCGCCGGTGGCGATTACGCTGTGCTTCGTCTGCGCAAGCTCTTTAAGCACATTGCTCTCTATCTCGCGGAAAAATTTTTCACCGTTTTGGGTTATTATTTCCGCCGGCCGCATACCGTATTCCCGATTTATCGTCTCGTCGGTATCAATAAACGCGCGGCCCGTCTGCTTTGCCAACCGGCGGCCTATCGTCGTCTTGCCGCAGCCCGGCATACCGATAAGAACGATATTGAGCGTATTGTGGATGAAATCGTCACATATTTTATCAACATATGTCTCGTCTGCCCGCAGCCCGCCGAAAATTGCCGCGGAGGCCGCCGCCTGGCCGATAAGCATTTCCAGCCCCGCGGCACAAGGTATGTCTCTTTTTTTTGCTTCGACAGCTAAAGCGGAAAATATGGGGTTATAGGCGACCTCCACTACGCCGGACAGCCGGGGAAACTGCGAAATATCCGCCGGTGAAACGAACGCATATTTTCCCATACCCAAAGGCGTGGTGTTTATAATTATATCGGTATCGTCATGCCGGCTCATGTTGTGATAATTATTTTTCCCCCTGCGCGATATTACCGTGACACGCGCGGCATGCTGCTTACGGCAGACATACCCGGCGGTATGTGAGGTGGCGCCGGAACCGAAAATAAGTATTTTTTTGCCATGCAGGCTTATGCCGGCCTTTTTCATTGAGTAAGCCATGCCCAGGCAGTCGGTATTATAGCCCTTGATCTTGCCTTCGGCAAATATCAGCGTGTTCACGCAGCCGCAGCCGCGGGCTTCATCACTTAATTCATCGCAGTACCGCAGTGCGTATTTCTTGTACGGTACGGTCACATTTAAGCCGGTGAGCCCGCCAGACTTGATCAGTTTGTCGAATTGAGCGGGATTGACATCGTATATGCGGTAATCGTCGATGCCGAAATGAGAATGGACATCGCGCGAAAAAGAATATTTTATGTTTTGACCGGCGAGCCCGCAGTTCATTTTCCGTTATCTCCCTTGATGTTTACTTGATAGTCACGGCTCAGCCGGAACAACTCATCAAAAAGCTCTGCCGCATAGCGGCGGTACTCAGCCGGCGCACCGGCGGTTATACGTTTTTTGACAGCGCTTTCGCGGTTGAAATCGCGCAGAGGCGTTTTTGTCTGCTCTTTGACTGCGGCGATATTTTTTACTGTCTGCATACGGCGGACAAAAAGCGCCGCGATCATATCGTCGGTGCGGTCTATTTGCCGCCGCAGCGACGAGAGGCTGCCAAAGCTTTCGTTTTCGTTTCTGACCGCCAGCTCCGTCAGCGCTATCGCCGCGCAGGCCTCGATGCACGGCACGGCCCGCGGTACTATGCAGGCGTCATGTCGGCCGGATACCGATATTGCGCAGCTGCACATCTTTGCGGTATCGACGCTGCGTTGTTCCGCGGCGATGCTCGGCGTAGGCTTTATTGCCGCGCGGAAAATGATCGGCATACCGCTGGTGATACCGCCGAGGATGCCGCCGTGGTTATTTGTGGCGGTCTTTATTGTTTGGCCGTCGGTGATAAAATCGTCGTTATTTTGGCTGCCGTAAACCCCAGCCGCACCGAAGCCCAGGCCGAATTCCATTCCTTTCACTGCCGGTACCGAAAACGCAAGATGCGATATCACGCTTTCAACACTGTCGAATATCGGTTCACCGAGACCGACAGGCGTTCCGGTTACGGCACATTCGATTATTCCGCCCAGAGAGTCGCCGGCGGCGGCAGCCGCGGCGATAGCCTTCAGCATTTTGTCACCGGCATCTTTGTCATTTACCGATAATTCTTCATTTTCCAGTTTTCGCAGTTCCGCGGCAGAAACATTTACCGGGTCGAAAGGCGTATCCTTAATGCCGCCTACAGAAAAAATATGTGCGGCCGCCGTAATGTTTTTTTGTGCGAGATATTGTTTGCATAGGCCGCCGGCGGCACAAAGCGCCACGGTCATGCGTCCGGAAAGATGTCCGCCGCCGCTGCTGTCGTAACCGGGCCCGTATTTGCAGACAGCGGTATAATCGGCATGCCCGGGGCGGGGGATATTGCGCATTGCATCGTAATCGCTGCGGCGTATGTCGATATTGGCAAAACGAATAATTACGGGGCTGCCGTCACTTACGCCGTCATTCAGCCCGCCGATAATTTCCGGAATGTCCTCTTCTTTTCTGGCGGTGGCGTACGCTTTGTCGGCGGGAGATCGTCGTTTCAGAAAATGCCGTAATTCTTCGATGTTTATTCTCACTCCGGCCGGAAACCCCTCCAGCCGCATTTCTATATACGGCGCATGTGATGCACCGGATACCGTAAGCTGTAAGCCCGTGCCATTATAGACCGATTCCATCAATATGACCTCCGCAGGCGGCAAAATCGGCAAAAAAACCGGGATATGATTTATTTACGCATTTTACCGCTGAAATTTCCGCCGCACCGCCGCTCAGCAGTCCCAGAGCGCAGGCGACCATGGCGATGCGGTGATCGTCAAAGGTATCAGCGCAGTGAAGGCTGCGCGGTGTGCCGCCGGTCACGAACAGCGAACTGCCGTCATCGTACGAGTTTATGCCGAAAGCACCGAGCAGCTTCTCCAGCGCATTTACTCTGTCACATTCCTTATATCTGAGTCGGCCGATATTGTCAAACCTGCTCGTGCCGCAGGCAAACGCGGCGGCTACGGCCAGTGCCGGCAGCAGATCGGGGCATTCACGCATATCCGCGTGAACTGCTTTGAGCTTTTCGGCCGACCGTACCTCGGTAACGGCTTTGTCTTCGGTTATATCTGCGCCCATCTGCCGCAGCAGTGTGATGATAAACCTGTCCGGCTGAGCGCCCGACCTGTCGGCGCTGCCGACAGCGATACTAACGCCGTTTTTGACGGCACCCATTGCCATAAATACCGAGGCTGCCGACCAGTCTTCATCCGGTCGGTATATGCCCGGCGAAACATATTTCTGCCCGGGTGTGACCGGCCCTCCGTATGTCGTGTCAAAGCCGGGAAGCGTTACGCCGAAAGCTGCCGATACTCGTGCGGTCATATTGGCATAACCGCGTGAGGCCGGTGTCCCCGTTACATGAATGGCAGTTGCTTCGTCCAATATAGGCAAAGCCATCATCAAACCGGAAAGAAACTGTGAACTGATTGAGCAGTCCGCCGTAAAGCTGCCGCCGGTAAGTATACCTTTAAAGCCGAAAGGCAGAGCATCGGCGGAAAACATCAGACCGTGGTTTTTCAGGCTTTCGATTATCGGCGCGAAAGGCCGCTTTCTCAGAGCTGTCTCGCCGTCAAAATATGCGCTGCGGCACAACACTGCGGCTATAGGTATAATAAAGC
>CAZIQU010000112.1:5190-5596 GCA_964541445.1 uncultured Lachnospiraceae bacterium
GCGGGCGACAGCGGCGCTTCCGCGGCAATAAAAATGCGGGTCATCCTTTATCAGCGTTATCGGCAGTATTTTGAGTATTCCATTGCGTAAAAAACAGGCGGCGCCCAGCGCGGCGGCGGCATCTGCAGCGGCGCTGATATCGCTCGCAGGAGTACTTTTTATAATTATATCAGTAGGCTTGTCGGCCAGCATAGCGCAAAAGACAGCCCTTATTGTCTCCGATTTTGAAACGGGCGGTTCAACCCGTGCGTATCGGTGTCTGCCGGTTACGGTAATACTCATTCAAGAGCCTCCGCGGCATCCCGCACGAAATCGCAAAAATCATCATTCTTCATCTCGTAAATGAACGAATCGCCTGCCTTTGTGAAGGCGGGAAGCGCAACGAAGTCGGCCGTGAATTTTTTGT
>CAZIQU010000113.1:0-5549 GCA_964541445.1 uncultured Lachnospiraceae bacterium
CGCTGTATACACCCATTATGGTCGTTATCATGGAAATAGCCAGGGTCATAATGGTAATAGAGGTATATCCCGCGCCCGCCCATATTATAATTACCGGCCCCAAAGCGACCTTCGGCATAGCGTTAAGCACTACCAGATAAGGCTCCATGATCTCCGAAACGGTGGGGAACCACCATAATACTATGGCCGTAAATATCCCCAGCGTAAGGCCCAAAAGAAAACCGGCCAGCGTTTCCATGCATGTTACAGCCAGATGCTTGAACAGTGTGCCGTCGGCGATCAGCCTGCCGATGCACCTTATCACACGCAGGGGAGAGCTGGTGATAAATGCGTCGATGAGCCCCTTATCCGCCGCCGCCTGCCATATTGCCAGAAGCAAAATGATCAGACCTGCCCGGCAGATGCGTATTAACAGCTGCTTTCTTCGCAGATCATACAAAAAAGCTTCATGCTCGGCGGAAAATTTTTTTTCAGACATGCACGTCCAGATCCTTCCATATTTTGTCGTAATAGCCGGCGAATTCGGGTGATTTTCTCTTCTCGAAACATGAATCGTTATACGAAAGCTTTATTCCGTATATATTTTTTATAACCGCCGGTCTGGCAGACATGACAACGATACGTTCCGCCAGTGATATGGCTTCCGATATGTCATGGGTTACCAGCACCGCCGTTTTTTCTTCTCCCGCGATTATCTTGCTTATATCGTCGCTTACCGCCAGCCGTGTCTGATAGTCAAGCGCGCTGAACGGCTCATCCAACAGCAGCACATCGGGCTGCAGCGCCAGTGTCCGTATCAGCGCCGTCCGCTGACGCATGCCGCCGGAAAGCTGCGACGGAGAATAATCGCGGAAATCGTAAAGTCCGTATTTTTTAAGCAAATCCTCAACATAAGTTATATTTTTCTCAGTGAGCTTATGCTGTATTTCCAGGCCGAGAAGCGCATTTTTGCGTATGCTTCGCCATGGGAAGAGATGGTCATGCTGAAGCATATATCCTATGGAAACACCGTCGGCGATATCCACAGTTCCGGATGACGGGGCGGTAAGCCCCGATATTACCGAAAGCAATGTGGATTTGCCGCAGCCGCTCGGCCCGACGATGGCGATGAAATCGCCTTTGCAGATTTTAAGGGAAAAGCCTTCGATCGCCGATGTTTCATCCGTGGGAGTCTGATATTTTTTGGAAATGTCAGTCAATTCGACCAAAGGCTGCATTGCCGTGCTCCTTTCAGTTCATATATTCCGTATAAACCAGAGTGCCGTAATCGACTCTTTCGGTGAGCTCACCGGCTTCGTCGATGATGTCCTGCAAATGATTGAATGATTCTTCGGTAAGCGTGATGTCTGTCGCATAGGCGTTTATGCTCTTATAGCTTTCTATCGCGCTGACCAGATCGTTCATGCTTGTATCCGGAAAGAAATCGATTATTGCTTCTGCGATGGTTTCCGCACTGTTCTCCGCGGTAAACTGCTGTGCTTTTTTTATGGCGCGGCAAAAGCTCTCTATTATCTCCGGATTGCTTTCGATATAGCTTTCCTTGGCATTATATACGGTGTAAGGTATTGTGCCGCTTTCCGTCCCCAGCGACATTACGACGTAACCGTAGCCCTGCCTTACCAGCGCGGTGGCTGTCGGCTCAAACAAAGACACAAAGTCGCCGTTTCCGCCGATGAACGCGCCGGACATGGCATTGAAAGCCACCGAAGTATCTACCGTTACATCTATTCCGGGGATGAGTCCGTTTTGTTTGAGTATCCATTCCAGAACATTAACCGGCATACCGCCTTTGCGGCCGGCTATAATATGTTTTCCTCTGAAGTCCTCTATTGTAAAATCAGCCGTCTCTTCACGCGCCAGAACAAAAGACCCGTCGCACTGAGTCAGCTGGGCAAAATTTACCACATAGTCATGCTGCCCCTGATTGTACACATAGATTGTTGCTTCCGGCCCGCATAGCCCGATATCCGCATCGCCGCTCAATACGGCGGCTACGGTCTTATCGGCGCCGCCGCCGTTGGTAAGCTCGATCTCCAGACCTTCTTCTGCAAAGTAGCCGAGTGCAATAGCTAAGTACTGCGGTGCGTAAAAGACAGAATGCGTAACTTCGTTAAGCTTGACTGTGGTAAGCTCTTTCGTCTTCGCGCAGCCGCTGAAAGCGGTGATCAGCAGAACCGCGGCAACGAAAACAAACAGCAATTTCTTTTTCATACTTACTCCTTTTTTAAATCGCGGCCGGTATCCCGGTCGGTATTCGTTTTATAGTATTCATTTGCCGCATAAAAGTGATTTTCGTTTCATCGGTTTCGCTTCTGACAAATTTTATTTCAGCGACCGGCTAAAATGATATTTGCCTTGGAAACCTATGTTTACGCTGAAGATATATTTTTGTTGAACGCCGCGGTCGACGCGATGGTACTGTTGAGCATACCGCTGTGCCGCAAAGAGCGCGTCAGACCGCTGCGGCTCACTGCCGCTTCTTTTATCGGCGGCTCGTATGCGCTTGCGGCGTTTGTAATGCCGGCCGCTTCCGGTTTAGCGGTAAAAACGGCGGTGATGCTGCTGATGGTGCTGATAATGACAAAAAAACCGCTGCCGGTAAAGGCGGCCGTCAATATGGCGATCGTATTCGTATCCTCTGCTGCTGCGGCCGGCACCGCCATGCTCTTCGGTGCAAGCGCGCTCACGGTGCGCCCGGCGTATTTCGGCGGAGAATTTTTGATACATATCGGCGCCGATAGGCTTCTTTTTGCCGTCGCCGTATCTCAAGTTACGGTATGCCTGTGCGTGCGGAAGCTGCTTTCTGTATTGAAAAGGAAAAACCATATGCTCAGAGCCTCTATCGTTATGCCGGGGGGAGTTTGTCGTGATGTTTCTCTGTTTTTGGACTCCGGCGATATGCTGACTACACTGAGCGGGCAGCCGGTGGCGGCGGTAACTTTTAAACTGTTTTCGGAGCTTACCGGAATGGATGCCGGGCAGCTGCTTGACGACTGGAGCTTTGATTGTGAAAAAATTACAGGCGCGTATCCTCAAAGCAAGATCTGTCCTGTTTATATCGGCGGAGCCTTTGAAGGGCGGGCGGCGCCGGCCGTAAAAACCGAAAGAGTAACGGCTGACGGCTGCGCTGATCTCTGCGGTGCTTATATCGTTCCGGTGCCGAATATCAGAATAACCGACTGTGACGGCATAATAAATCCCGATTTTTTCGAAAGGCGGTAACTCGAATGAAGTTCAAAATATTTTTGATGAGGCTTAAGGCCAGATTGTGCGGTGACGGCGTTCTTCTGTACCTGAGTTCTTATGATATATTGCCGGCGCCGTTGGACGCGGATTCCGAGCGGCGGTATATACAGATGCTCGACACCGACGCCAGACAAGCCCGTCGTGTGCTGATTGAGCATAATTTGCGTCTTGTCGTTTATATTGCGCGCAAATTCGACACCTCGGGCATAATGCTGGAAGATCTGGTCTCTATCGGCTCGATCGGTCTGATAAAGGCCGTGAATACTTATCGGGTCGATAAAAACATAAAGCTGGCGACTTACGCTTCCAAATGCATAGAAAATGAGATTCTGATGTTTCTGCGTAAATCTGTGCGCACCAGAAACGAAGTATCGCTTGATGAACCGCTCAATCTGGATTGGGACGGAAACGAGCTGCTGCTCTCCGACGTGATCAGCACCGACGGCGAGGAGGTGGCCTCCGCGCTTGAAAAAGAAAGCGAGCTCAATATTCTCGGCAGCGCTCTTTCCTCGCTGCGTGAGCAGGACCGTAATATCATCGTCATGCGTTTCGGCGTAAACGGCGGACGGCGTATGACGCAAAAGGAGGTCGCCGATGTCATGAACATATCGCAGTCTTACATATCAAGGCTGGAAAAAAAGATTGTCGGTCTGCTTAAAAAGGAAATGCTGCGGCGTATAGGCTGAAAGCCTGTGCCGTCTGCTGAGCCGTATGTTTATGCGCCGATGAGGCCGGGTGCCGCGCGGGCAATTTCATATCATTGTTCCGAAAAAGGTTGATTTAGTCTGATAAAGCGTTTATAATACATGAAATAAGGAAGGTGAGTAATATGGACGCTAATACTTTGATCGCGACAAAAAAAGAGCTTTTGAAATTGCAGAAACGTCTCGGCAGAGAGATGGCCAAGGGTAAATATAAAGATACAATGGCTATAAAGTCATTGAAAAAAGACATCAGACTGAAAAAACTTCAGATCGGCGATATCACCAGAAACATGATCCTTCAGCTATCGGTTGACTGACAGGCGAGGCTCTTTATAAACAAACCGCTTACGAAAGCTCAATCAGGGATTGAGCTTTTTGTGTATAGAAAACAATATTACATGGGGGTAATAGTATGTTTAAAATCAAAACTTTCAACAAGATCGATCCG
Organism: uncultured Lachnospiraceae bacterium; assembly: GCA_964541445.1. Lineage (GTDB taxonomy): Bacteria > Bacillota > Clostridia > Eubacteriales > Anaerofustaceae > CAZIQU01. The sequence goes on from CAZIQU010000113.1 coordinate 4,399, forward strand.
CTGGGCTTAAAAAAGCTTTCCGAGAATATAACCGTTTCCGACGACGGTGATTACGATGCGATAATTCTCAGAAGCTATCAGATGTCCGAGGCGGAAATTACCGACCGTCTGTGCGGGGTGGCCCGTGCCGGCGCCGGAGTCAACAATATCCCGGTTGATACATACGCGAAAAACGGTATCGTCGTATTCAACACTCCGGGGGCAAACGCCAATGCCGTAAAAGAGCTTGCCGTATTGGCGATGCTGCTGGCCGGCCGTAAAGTTACTGCCGGTATCGATTGGCTCGAGCAATATGACGGCGACAAAGCCGGCGTGGAAAAGGCGGTAGAAGCAGGCAAATCACAGTTTACCGGACCGGAACTCATCGGCAAAAAGGCCGGCATCATCGGCTTGGGCGCCATCGGCGCCATGGTAGCCAATACGCTTACTTATTTCGGCATGGAAGTTTACGGCTTTGATCCGTTTATTTCCGTAGACAGCGCCTGGAAGCTGCGCAGCGCGGTAAAGCGCGCGCCCAGCGCCGAATGGATATTTGAGAACTGTGACTATGTCAGCCTGCATATTCCGCTTAACGACAAGACCAAAAACTATGTCGATGAGGCAATGCTGAGCAGAGCCAAGGACGGTATTCGCATAATCAATCTGGCACGGGGCGGTCTTGTCGCCGATGAGGCTGTGATTAAGGCGGTCGAAAGCGGTAAAGCAGCCTGCTATGTCACCGATTTTCCGAACGGAGATCTGTTGGGGCACGAAAACATCATTGCCATACCGCATCTGGGGGCTTCCACTCCCGAATCGGAGATAAACTGCGCGGTAATGGCGGCGGAAGAAATAAGTGACTTTCTCAATAACGGCAACATCCGTAATTCGGTCAACTATCCCGCATGCGCCATGGCCAGAACTAACGCGGCCTCCCGTCTGACGGTTTGCAATCTCAATGTTCCCAATATGGTCGGGCAGATCACTGCGGTTCTGGCTGCCGACAATATAAACATCGCCAACATGCTCAATGCCAGCAAGGGCGAGTATGCTTATACGATAATAGATACCGACAGTGAGATAGCCGATAAGGTATTGGAAGACCTGAGAGGAATAGAGGGCGTGCTCAAAGTAAGAAAGATAGACTGATGAAGGATATCATAATTGTCGGC
>CAZIQU010000114.1:0-5515 GCA_964541445.1 uncultured Lachnospiraceae bacterium
TATGATGAGTTTCTTTATCGGTTATTACCGCGGCAATAGTCGTTTCACTGCCGGTGCCGGCAGTGGTAGGTACGGCAATAAAAGGCGGTATCTTCTTATATACTTTAAGAAGTCCCTTCATTTGCCCTACACTCTTATTGGGGAAGGTTACTCTGGCGCCGGCACCCTTGGCGGCATCCATAGCGCTGCCGCCGCCGATGGCTATTATGCTGTCGCATTTTTCATCATTATATAATTTCGTTATTGCCTCTACTGTCGTAACGGAAGGGTTCGCCTCTACCTGATCGTAAAGCGCGTAAGAAACACCGGCTTCTTTAAGCTCATCGATTATTTTCGGCGCTATACCTGCTTTCATAAGCCCGGGATCGGTCACAACGATCGGTTTTTTCGCCCAGAGCCGGCCGATAAGCGCGGGTATCTGTTTGATTGCGCCTCCGCCCTCGATACGCTCCGGTTTTCGCCAGTTCAAAAATCTCGCGCCGATGTTGAAGACCCCTTGAAATGTACGGTAATACGCATTCTTTAAACTCATTTTTTCCTCCTGATGCATTGATAAAATATTTTGCGTTGTTTTATTTATTACGGTCAAAGACCGTATTTTACCGATAACGACAAATGTAATTCAGCAGCAATACATCGCCGACATACTCTCGCAGAAAGCAAAAGATAAAGCCCGAAGATCTGCGCCCGGCATTATCTGTCTTTCGTGCCGCAAACCGGGCATAAGGCGCTGCGCTTCAGCCCGATCTTTTCCAGTTTAATTTTTCTGCCGTCATAATACAGTATTCCGTCGGCAAACGGCATTTCACCGCTGAGTAGATAATCCAAAACACACTGAGCCATAAGTGATGAGACTACGCTTACCACCGGCGCGAAAGAAATATTTTCTTCGCCTCCGTCATCTCCGCGGTTTCCGTAAAGGCACGCCAGACAAGCGCTCACGCCGGGCACGACACACTGCACCGAGCCCGTCATTTTACTCACTCCGCCGTTTACCAATGGCACAGCTGATGATATCGCCGCCTTGTTGAGCGCAAGCCTTGTCGGCATATTATCAACAGCAGAGACGATTACATCGTGGCCGGCAACAAGCAAACCGGCATTTTCGTAAGATATTTTTTCATTGATAACCTTTATATTTATCTGCGGATTAAAGGCTTTTAAACTTTTATAGGCCGATGCGGTCTTATATTCACCGATATTGGCGACGGTATGCAAAAACTGCCGATTGAGATTACTCAACGATACCCGGTCACAGTCGACCACAGTAATATTTCCCACCCCGGCACCGGCAAAGCAAAAAAGAGCAGTTGAAGCCAGGCCACCGGCACCGGCGACAAGTATTCTTGCGTTTTTCAGCTTTTCCTGACCGGCCGGCCCTATCTCTTCAAGGCCGTACTGCGCGGCATATCTTTCTTCCATCGATGTATCGATTCCTTTACATATAAAATTATAACACTGCCGCAGCGATAAATAAACTAAAATACTGCCGCTGTTTGCTTAATATATGACGCAGATGTTTATTATATAAAGTGTGATATAATCGTAGAAACGGAGTTACTTATGCTTGATGTCGTTACCCGCACAGAAGCGGAGAAAATAATTGAAGAGAATTTCGGCAGGTATACCCTGCCGGCGGAAACCGCAGAGCTGTCGGCGGCGGCAGGACGCGTTCTCATGCAGGATATAGTTTCTCGTGAGGATCTGCCCGCATTTAACCGCTCGACCGTTGACGGCTACGCCCTTATCGCCGCCGACACCTTCGGGTGCAGCGAAAGCATACCGGCGATGCTGTCTTTCGCGGGTGCCGTAGAAATGGGCAAACATTTTTGCGGCGAAATAAAATCGGGCCAATGTGTATATGTGCCTACCGGCGGCGAAGTGCCTGAGCCCTGCGATGCCGTTGTTATGATCGAATATGCGCAAAACTATAATGACGGGCTGCGCTATATCGAAAAAGCAGCCGCACCGGGAGAAAATATAATATTTAAATGTGACGAAGCGGTAATAGGACAAACGATAGTAAAAGAGGGAACCTTGATAACCTCAAAAATAACGGGCACATTGGCGGCTCTCGGTTACGACAGGGTAAAAGTACGGCATAGACCGGTTGTGGGAGTAATATCCACCGGCGACGAGCTTGTGAAGATAACCGAGGTACCCGCGCCGGGACAGATCAGAGATGTCAATTCATTTTCATTGAGTGCTGCCATTGAGGAATGCGGCGCGCTGAGCCGCAGCTACGGCATCATAAAGGATGATTTTAAGGCGCTTGAAACGGCGGTCGCCGCGGCCTGTGATGAATGCGATATCGTGATTGTATCAGGCGGAAGTTCCGTAGGCGAAAAAGACTTTACCGCTGAAATACTGCAAAAGAAGGCCGGCAGTCCTCTCCTGTTCCATGGCGTATCGCTTAAACCCGGTAAACCGACTATCTGCGCCGATGCCTCGGGCAAAGCACTTTTCGGGCTTCCCGGTCACCCGTTGGCCGCTTTCTTTATATGCGAAATTTTAATTAAACCGCTCATTTTAAAGCTGTCGGGAATACAAAAAAACCCGGTCGTCCGCGATGCGGTGCTGAGCAGCGCGATACCTTCAAATCACGGCAGAGAAGAGATCGTGCCGGTAAAACTCAACGGCGGCATCGCCGAACCGATATTTACCAAATCGTCTCTGATCACCGTACTCGCCAAAGCTGACGGATACATATTCGTGCCCCGCGATAAAGAAGGAATGAGCGCCGGTGATAAAACTGAAGTATATTTATTTGCGGAGGAAAAATGAAATACGAATATCTGAGCAATACACCTCTCAAAGAAGCTGTTGATGATTTTTTGGCAGAACTTCATGCCGCCGGTTTTACCCATAAGACCGAAAGCGTGAGCACCGCCGCCTCGCTGGGACGCATCACCGCGAAAGCGGTTTACGCCAAGCTGTCTTCCCCGCATTATAATTCCTGCGCCATGGACGGCATAGCAGTGAGAGCGGCCGACACATACGGTGCAAGCGCGACAACGCCGGTGACGCTCGGCGGCGAGAAGTATATTGCCGTAGATACCGGCGACCCTCTGCCGGAGGGCTGCGACAGCGTAGTAATGATCGAAGATGTTTTGTACGACGGCAGCAAAGCCAAAATAATCGCTCCCGTAACACCATGGCAGAATGTCAGGCAGATAGGCGAAGATATTTGCAGCGGTGACATGCTGCTCACTTCATTTACGAAAATTACGCCATACAGTCTGGGCGCGCTGATTGCCGCGGGTGTCACCGAAATTGAGGCGGTAAAAAAACCGTTATGCGGCATAATCCCCACCGGTGATGAAATCGTCATGCCATGCGGCGACCCGAAAACCGGCGACATCATCGAATTCAACTCCTCAATATTTTCGGCAATGCTGGCCGAGTGGGGCTGCGAAAGCAAGGTTTACCCGATAGTAAAGGATAAGAAAGAGCTGATAGCCGCCGCACTTGACAAATCGCTCGATGAGTGCGATATCACGCTGATAAACGCCGGTTCATCGGCGGGACGCGATGATTACACCGCGTCGGTAATCGCTCAAAGCGGCAAAGTGATACACCACGGTATTGCCATAAAACCGGGGAAACCGGCGGTGCTGGGGGTTTGCCGCGGCAAAGCGGTCATCGGCGTACCCGGTTATCCGGTATCGGGTATAATTGTACTCTTAGAAACAGTTAAACCGGTAATCGAGCAGTTGCTCAAAACAAAAATACCCGCCGGCGAGTACGAACAGGCGACACTCGCAAAGCATGTAAACAGTTCGCTGAAATATGAGGAATATATCAGAGTACAGTTAGGGCGCGTAAACGGCAGGCTGACAGCCGTACCGCTCAATAAAGGCGCCGGAGTCGTTACTTCATTTGTAAAAGCGGATGGGCTGCTGAGCATACCGCAAAACTCTGAGGGCCTCGAAAACGGTGCGAAAGCGGCGGTGCAGCTGCTTAAACCGGCTGAGCGGATAAACAGCACTATAGTCGTCACGGGAAGCCATGACCCGCTCATCGATGAAATCGCCGATATCATGCGCGTTGCCGGTTCGGCATATTATCTGAGCTCTTCGCATGTGGGCAGCACGGGAGGGCTCATTGCCGTAAAGCGCGGCGAAGCGCATACCGGCGGTACTCATCTGCTTGACGAGCAGACAGGCCTATACAATACACCGTATCTGCAAAAACACTTTACAGAAAATGAGGCCGTATTGATCCATTGCGTCAACAGGCAGCAGGGGCTGATGCTGCAAAACGGCAACCCGAAGAATATATGCTCGCTGAAAGACATTGCCGCCGACAACGTATCGTACGTGAACAGGCAGAAGGGATCGGGTACTCGGGTGCTGCTTGATTACCTGCTGCAAAAGGACAATATCGACAAGGCAAATATCTACGGATATGAACGGGAAGAATTTACCCACACGGCGGTGGCGGCCCTGGTGGCGGCTGGCAGCGCCGATTGCGGCATGGGTATATATTCGGCGGCAAAGATTTACTCGCTGGATTTTATACCCTTATGCAATGAACAGTATGATTTTGTGATGCTTAAAGAAAATATCGAGCTGCCGATGATCAAAGAATTTATTGCGATACTGAAAAGCCGGGAATTTGCCCGCCGCATATCAGCCATGGGCGGCTACGAGCTGAACAGGCCGGGTGAGATCGAATATATCGGCTGAAAACACCTGCGGAATAAATTTTCTTGCGGCGGAGAGAGCAGTACCGCGCGCAGCGGCGGTTATTCGGCACAGAAAGCGAGGCAGATAATATGAGCGCGGCTTATATCGAAGCGTTATACCTATGCGGCTGCGGTGATAAAACATTCGAGAATATAGACAGCTTAAAGATCATCCGTGACGAAGGCATCGAGGGTGACAGACACGCCGACGGCGGTGACAGGCAGATCGCTTTATTTTCTGCGGAAGCAAAAAAGGCTTTGGCAAGCGAAACGCCGGGGCTTTGCGGCAAAAAATTCCACGAAAACATACTTACCGCCGGCCTCGATCTTGCCGGGCTGAAACCGGGCGATGTGCTCAGCGCAGGCAGCGCAAAGATAATGATAACCGGCGGGAAAGGCGCATGTCAGTACGGTGACTGCGTCAAAGCCGACAGCGGTGAAAAATGCAGCTTAAAAAGCAGCGTTCGTTTTGCGAAAGTGATACAGACGGGAATTGTAAGCGTTAAGGACGAAATGATTTTTGCGGAAAATACAGAGGCGAAGAAACATATCGGGCTATAAAGCTGACACGAGCAGTGATGCTCGCGGCGGCCGCCGCCGGTAAAGATATGATCGGTCAGCCGGCTTCGATATGTTTACCGGCATTCAGCTTCTGCCGATGATTTTTTTGACTTTATCAATGGAAAAAGGGACTTCGTTTTTATTGCAGCGGCATATTTCGGCGACCTGTGCTTCACTCATTTTGCCGGCGGCGCCCACGGGGAGGGTCACATATTCGCCCGTCTCGAGAGTTTCGTCATCAGTAAGATAAAAATATGTTCTGTCGCT
>CAZIQU010000115.1:0-5476 GCA_964541445.1 uncultured Lachnospiraceae bacterium
TTGTTCCCCTTTTACTCTATTTGTCGCGTCGCTTAGCTTCACGCGCTTCCTGGTCTTCCGCACCGATCAGCGCGATTATTTTACTCATTTGCTCCGTGGCAGCGAAAGACAGCACTACGCCTATCAGTGTGATCACTTTTTTGCCGGTTCCCAAGCCCAAATCAAAAATATAAGGCAATGCTGCAATCAGCAGGCCCGCAAAAAACAAGACTATACTCAATCTGAATGTTTTATTTGTCTTAAAGTGCTTTACAAAATTATTCATAAACACGCTCCTGTCACCACTGATATTTTTTCTATAATTACCTCTCTTATTTTAAAGCGTAAAGGAGATATTTGTCAATCGGATATGCGAAAAAATAATTTATGATTTAAACTTTACAAACATTTATCGGCATTTTACCAAAGCTTATACGTATAATATTTGCAAAATAAGCTCGTTATTGGGCATAATAAAAAAATTATACAAATTTATCTTGACAAATCATTTCACGGTTTGTATCATTTAGCTATAAGCTCTGCAAAGCGGCAGTACAGTTTCTTGTCTCTATAATTACCGGGCATTGCTGCTTTGGAGAAAAATAAAAAAAAGGAGAAATCTTATAATGAACGAAGCTCAGCGTGAGACCGCTCAACGACCTTTAAAAGAGTGGGAAAAATGGATGCTCTCAAGCGGCACCATGTGTTCAACGATGCAGACCAGTATTTATAACGTTTACTACAACTTCTTTCTTACTAACGTTGTAATGATCAGCCCTGCAATTTCCGGTATTATAACTGTTATCGGCAAGTTCCTTGGAATATTATGGGCGCCTATCAAAGGCGGAATAATGCAGAATAAAAGCTGGAAAACCGGCAAGTACCGTACCTGGCTCATGTATTTCGCCCCTATTGGTATAGCCTTCGCTTCCGCGCAGTTGATCAATGTTCAGGCCGCCGTTATCGTACAGGCTATTTACTACATAAGTATGTATGTAATGTCGATGATATTCGGTGCGTTTACGGAAACAGCGCAGATAGCTATTCTTCCTCTTTGTGTATCTTCGCATGATCAGGTTACGGAGCTTACTTCCAAGAGAAGTACAATCGCAACTTTCGGGCAGGTTTTGTATGCTCTTATCGCTATCCGTCTGGCCACTCTGATCGGCGGCGGCGACGCGACAAAAGGTTATTTCCCGGTATACGTAATTTTTGCAACCTGCTTTATACTTTGTAACTGGCTGGCTGCCAAGATCGCGAAACCCTATGACCTTTATCCTGTAGAAGGCGCTAAAACCGAAAATAACAAGGTCGAGAAAAAAGCAAAAGAATTCCCGAAATCTGTGTATTTCTCTTCATTCTTTAAGAATCCGCCGGTCATGATGTTATTCTTCGGCGATGTCTGCAAAGCTTTTGCTTCCATGATCTACATGGGCGCTATTTACTACTATCTGGCTCTGTATGTCGGCAACGTCGCGGCTATGTCCAACTTCTTCCTTTTCTGCAACGTGGCCATGCTGGTAGGCAGCTATATCGCTTACCCTGTTGCTAAAAAAATCGGCAAAAAAGCTGCCAATACATTGGCTTACGGCGGATTTGCTCTCGGTTTGGTAGCAGCATATTTTATCGGTGTCGGTCAGGCTTGGGGTGTTACTGCTTGTATCGCTTTCGGTCGTTTCTTCTCTGGCCTTAATGCTTCACTCAGCCCGGCTATGTACAAAGACATCGGCGACAACTGGGAAAACAAGACCGGCTATAAGCTTCATGCTTATCTGCTGACTTTCTTCAGCCTTAACTTCTCCGTGGCTACGCTGTTCACTTCGGCAGTAATAAACTTCTGTCTGGCGGCGGTAGGTTATAGTGCTGCGGTAGCGGCTACGGGTGCTCAGCTGAACATGATGCTGATGCTCATTTCCCTCATCCCCGGTATCCCGCTGGCTATTGCCACGGTAGTATCGCTGTTCTATCCTCTTAATGAAAAGAAGATGGAAGAGGTGCGAGCGGAGCTTGCAGCAAAGAATGCCGCTAAATAGTTTACCAAAGCAATAAATCGATTTTGAAACACATTTAAGAGATATCCGCATTTTTGCGGATATCTCTGTATTGACTGAAAAACATCTATTATTCATTAGAGGGAGCCGTTAATTTGGAATCACAAAAAGAATCAGCTAAAAAGCCCTTGTCAGCCTTTGACAAATGGGCGTACAGCTCGGGCACCATGGCGGGAACCATGTGTACGAGTATTACCACAACCTACTATTATTTTTTTCTGACTAATATAGTTATGATGAGCCCGCTGCTTATGGGCTTTATCACAACGACAAAAAGTATCTTGGGCCTGATATGGGCGCCGATTTCCGGGGCGATAATCCAGACAAAGCAGTGGAAATCCGGAAAGTTTACTACCTGGATGAGGGTATTCATGCCTTTGGGCGCGGCCTTTACCGTTGCGCAGTTTATACCCGTGCATTCCAGTGAGACCGTACAGTTCACTTATTATGTCGGCTTGGCCGTGGTTGCGCTTATCTTCGGTTCATTCACCGGCACCGCTCAGCTGGCGCTCATTCCTTATATGGCGCCGGGCGCCAAAGACAGGGTAGGCTTGACCTCGATTCGCAGCACAATAGCTACGTTTGGGCAGGTGCTTTACGCCGCTATTACGATACCGCTGGTCAATCTGCTGGGTAAAGGCGACCTTGGCACCGGTTATGTTATCGTTGTCGGTATTTATACGGTAATTCAAATTATATGCTATCAGCTGGCAGCAAAGATCGGCAAACCATACGACTTATATCCGGTGGCTGTCGATGAAGCTGAAAACAAGGCTTCGGCTGATAAAGCAAAACCGGCCAAAGAAAAATATACTTTTGCTACTTATATAAGCTGTCTTTTCAAAAACAAAGCCTGTCTTATCCTGTTCTTCGGCGATTTTTGCAAGTCATTGGCTTCAATGCTTTACCGTGCCGCCGCGTCCTACTACCTTACCTATTATGTGGGTAACTATAACCTGATGACACAGTTCCAGCTGGTGGCCAATATTACTATGCTGGTCGGTTCTTATCTTGCCGCGTGGTTTGCCGGTAAATTCGGTAAAAAACTTTGCAATACAATCGCTTACGGCGGCTTTGCTTTAGGCCTTGTGCTGGCGTCATTTGTCGGCGTAGGTACTGCTTGGGGAATAACCGTGTTTATCGGCATGGGTCGTTTCTTCTCCGGCCTTAACGCTTCTTTAAGCCCGGCTATGTATGCCGATATCGGCGATTATTGGGAGCTTAAAACAGGTAAGAAAATGCATGCATTCTTTATGATGATATTCAACCTGGCCTTCTCGGTCAGCTCACTTTTCCTGACTATCATTCTTTCCGGTTGTCTTGCCGCTGTCGGCTACAGTGCCGCTGCCGCAGTCACGCAGCCGCAGCTGAATATGATGCTTTACCTTGTCACCCTTATCCCGGGTATACCGCTGGCTATAGCTACTGTAGTAAGCTTGTTTTATCCTCTTACCGATAAGAAGATGGAAGAAGTTCATATACAGCTTGAAGCGGCCAGAGCCGAGCGTTTAAAAGGTGAGGCATAGCATTTGATCATTTATCCGGTCAGAAGCGATAACCGGGTGAAAAACACATAAATACGATCGTAAAAAAGAGCTTTTTCGAAAACGGCGAATGTTATAGTGCCTTTGTTTTCGGGAAAGCTCTCTCTGCCATATTAAATTTTTCAAGCGGATTTTTATAGGTTATAATTTCTGACGAAGCGAAATACCTCTTTAAGATTTTCCGCTTTGGCATCCTGTGCATAGAAAACGAATTTATCAGTAGAAAAAATATAGCCCTCACCTAAGTCATCGATCAATCTACGGGCGTAATATATACATTCTTCTTTGCTGCAAAGTGCCAGCGTAGTTGTTTTCATGCCGCCGATAAGCGCAATTTGCGGATATTTCCTGCGTATATTTACCAAATCGTCATTTTCGGTATTCAAAGCGACCGTACCTTTCGGGTATTCGGCAAAAAAGTCAAAAAACGGCAGGCTGTTGCCTTCCATTACGATTCTGATGTTTTTGTTTTTGGATATCAGCAGCTCTATCATCTGTTTAATATAAGGAAAATACAGATATTCAAACTGTTTTGGCGATATTACCGATTGAGCCAGCAGCATCAGCGAGGCGTCAAAACAATAATCTATATCGGGGCAGCTCGTTTCCATGTTTAAACTTTTAATGACGGGGTTCCATGTTGTTTCATTAAGCTTCTCAATGCAGGTTTTAACAAGTACCGGATCCTTTTTGATATCATAAGAGAACCCTTTTATCCCCCGCAAAACAGAAAACAGCATTTCTATACCTACGATCGGCGGATTTGTGCGTGGCGGTGCGATAAGCGGCAGATAGTATGTATCCTGCATGAGCTTATGGATATGATCGGAATATTTGTTTTTACTGATGTCCTCATCATATACCTGCTGCCAGTCAAGCAGGGTTTTGTCGCTTAAATTGCTGTATTTTCTGGGCAGAGCTTTTTCCCAGAAAAACTTCTGAGGGTCTTCGATTATTTCTTTCAGTTCTTCATGAGAGCATAGTTCCATGGGCCGCATGGCGACGATACCGCTTTGATCATTGTAGTAGTAGCTGCCCTGCCCGAATGTTTCAATGAGCTTGAATGGGTTTCTCAGCCCGAAATCCACCAACGTATCGACCGGGTATATATCAAGAAAACGGGTGATGCATTTTTCCATTATTTGATAATCGTTGAATGCCTCGCTGAGCTTATAGCCGGCATCAAGGACTCTCCACGTACCTATATTCCCCAAATTAGGTATGCGTACTGTCTTTTTAAATGAGGTAACATCGCGAAATAAAGCGGCTCTTTGTTTTTTTATATCGCTTTTGCTTTGCTTTTGATTATCAGTCATCTTCCAGTACATAGCCTGCGAACGCATGCAGCATTTGCTGACCCTTTCTTATTATCGTAGATTGGTAGGCATAGACTGTACCGTTCTCATCACTGATGGTTCTTTTGAGATTTAAAACGGGTTCACCGATCTTCGTACAAAGGATGCGCGACATATAGTCCTGATTGATAAGCCCTACAGAAATGTTCATGTCACATTTTAAGGTAAAGGGTGACACGTCGATAAGCCCCAGATCGCTGAACTCCGAATATTGTATTTCCTCCTCAACGAACGGCGTGCCCCTCTTAAACGGTATGTATTTCATATCGTATATGATCGGTTTTATATCGTCACAAAGTACTCTCTCGATTTTGATGACCGGCTTACCTTTTTCCAGCCCGAGTGCCTGCATTACGGTTTCGTATGAACAGTACTCAATGGATATCTTTCTTGATGACTCGCGGTACTCGCTCAGATCGACTTTTAAAGAAAAATTGGACAAGCTGGGCTTTTTCACTATACAGCCGACCCCTTGTTTTTTATCAATAAAATCTTTCTCCTTGAGAATAGCCAGGCCTTTGCGCACCGTATCTCTGCTGGCGGAATA
>CAZIQU010000116.1:0-3591 GCA_964541445.1 uncultured Lachnospiraceae bacterium
CAAATGCTAAATATGGACAGAAAAAGATTCGGTCAAGCTATTCGGCAGTATAACGGCCTATAGGTGTAGAAGTTGTTCCTTCGTATGTGCCTATAACCATGCTTAGTCCGGTAACCGCATGCGTAGCAGGATCAATCGTGAGAGTACCTGTCAGGCCCTCATATCCCTTGAGATTCTCCAGAGAAGTTCTGATTGCCACAGAATCATCGCCGACTTCGGTAATGATTTGTTTAAGAACGTTTATGGCATCATAGCCCATAAAAAACTTATTAGTTACTTCGATGTTATCGCTTGCAAGAATATCAGAAGAAATCGCTACGATGGTCGCATCTGTATCGTCTACGTTATTAACATAGATGCAATTCGACAGATCATCAAGCCCGACCTTTTGTTCAAACGGAGGGCAGGCATCAAGACCCATAATAATTTTTCCGGTATATCCGATCTGTTTTGCTGCCTGTACTATCTGTATATTTTTGGCAGTATAGCAAGGTGCAAATATCGCGTCAGGATTATTGGCCGTCACTTTTGTAAGCAGTGTCACAAAATCAGTGCTGTCTGCATTGAATACCACAGTATCGGTAATAGTGGTATTGTTCTTTTGAGCGTCAGCGAGGAATGTATCTGCAAGTGTAACGGAATAGGAGTTAGACTCATTATAAAGCACGCCAAATGATGTAAGCCCGCCGTCTGTAGTAGCCCAATTATACATAATGTGAGCATTTGTATAAAGGTCCGGTTGGAAAAGGAACATATTCTTGTAGGTCGTACCATCATCTTTTACATAGATAGTAAGGTCGCCGGCAAAACAAAGGATAGGTACATCATAGTCCTCGGTAAAGGTTTTAAGCGCATGAGCAATATTGCCGACCGGGGGGCCGATAATAGCGCATACACCATCTTCGGTAACAGCTTTAGTATAGCCGTTTATAGCCTCATCAGTGCTGGCAGCTGTGTCATAAACAATCAATTCGATCTGTCTACCATTGATGCCACCGGCTGCATTGATTTCATTTACAGCATACAATGCACCCTGATAGACCATGTTGCCGAGTGTGGAAGTAGCGCCGGTGATATCCTGAATGCAGCCTATTTTGATAGGCGTAGTGTCGGTATCAGTCGTCGTTCCTTCGTCTTTTTTGCCGCAGGCCGCGAAACCGACCACGAGGCAGATCACGAGCAGAAGAGCCAAGATTTTTTTCTTCATTGAGAAAAACCTCCATATAAATTTTATATATTATCGCCTCAGCGATAATAAACAGATTTATGAAAACGATGCCAGCCCGTTATTGTTTATTTTATCGATCATATTCAACAATCGCTTCAAATTCGAAAATTCTCAAGAAAAGTATAACCTGTGCAGCTTTTTTTGTCAAGGAAATTTGAATTTGTCGAATATTAAAAATATTTTTATCTCATAAAATATGAAAACGATTGCATATTATTCCTTTATATAGTATATTGATGTTGAATAAGAAAAGAAATATCGCAGTAATAATAAAATATTTTAATACATATTCAATATAACAGGAGGCTGATTTCCGATGAACGACATGGAAAAAAAGATCTATGAGACCGGCATTATTCCCGTAGTAAAGATTAACGACGATAAAGACGCCGTTGCGTTGGCGGCAGCGCTCAGAGAAGGCGGGCTGAACTGCGCGGAGATAACGTTTCGAACGCAGGCGGCCGAGGGCGCGATAAAAAAGATAAGCGCCGCCTTCCCCGATATGCTGATCGGCGCCGGTACGGTGCTGACATGCGAGCAGGCCGCGCGCGCCGCTGCTGCCGGCGCCAAATTCATAGTAACGCCGGGGCTCAATGAGGAGACTGTAAAATATTGCCTGGAAAATAACATACCGATATACCCCGGCTGCTCCACACCCAGTGATATTGAAAAAGCTCTTTCCATGGGGTTGACGACACTGAAGTTTTTCCCGGCGGAAGCCGCCGGCGGTGTGGCAATGATCAAAGCGCTGTGCGGACCGTATGTCAATGTACATTTCATGCCTACCGGCGGCATAAACGCCGACAATATCAACGACTACCTGGCCTACGATAAAATAATCGCCTGCGGCGGTTCGTGGATCGTCAAGGACGCTCTCATCAGCGCCGGAAAATTTGACGAGATCACCGCGCTGGTCAGCGAAGCCGTATCGAAAATGCTCGGCTTTAAACTTCTGCACATCGGCGTTAACTGTGCCGACGAAAGCGATGCGCTCAGCGAGGCGGAAAAGCTGGCAAAGCTGCTTAATCTGCCGGTCAAGAACGGCAACAGCTCGGTCTTCGCCGGTACATTAGCCGAAATGATGAAAGGCAACGGCCGCGGCACGCACGGGCATATCGCCGTCGGCGTCAATAATGTAGACAGAGCCTATGCTTATCTGAAGAACCGCGGTTACGCTTTCGCGGAAGATACTGTCACCTATGATGATAACGGCAGACGAAAGGTCGCCTATCTCAAGGATGAATTCGCGGGCTTCGCGATCCATCTGGTAGCCAATAAATAAAAAACCAAATCATAAAGGAGAGATAAAAATGGCAAAAGTCATCACCTTCGGCGAGATCATGCTCAGGCTCGCGCCGGAAGGCTATTACAGATTTGTACAGGCCGATAAATACGGCGCTACTTACGGCGGCGGTGAGGCCAATGTTGCGGTATCACTGGCGAATTACGGTATAACTACGGCTTTTGTGACCAAGCTGCCGGCGCACGAGATCGGCCAAGCCGGTGTAAACAGCCTCAGACGTTTCGGTGTGGATATCACCAAGGTCGTCAGAGGCGGCGAGCGAGTCGGTATATATTATCTGGAAAAGGGCGCTTCTCAGCGAGCTTCAAAGGTAATATATGACCGCGCTTATTCGGCCATAGCCTTGGCAAAACCGAGCGATTTTGACTGGAACAAGATATTTGACGGCGCCGAATGGTTTCATTTTACCGGCATAACACCCGCTCTCGGCGGCGATCTGCCGCAGATCTGCGAAGAGGCCTGCAAGGCAGCCAAGGCCAACGGCTTGACCGTAAGCTGCGACCTCAATTACCGTAAAAACCTGTGGAGCCGTGATGCGGCGCGCGAATGTATGAGCAGACTGGTGAAATACGTAGACGTATGTATTGCCAACGAAGAAGACGCCAAAGATGTTTTCGGCATCGAAGCGGAAAATACCGATATCACAGCGGGAAAGCTCTCCGGCGAAGGCTATAAGAGCGTGGCAAAAAAGCTTGCGGATAATTTCGGCTTCAAGAAAGTAGCAATCACACTGCGCGGCTCGATATCCGCCAATGACAACACATGGGCGGCCATGCTTTATAACGGCAGCGAATATATGCTCTCAAAATCTTATAATGTGCATATAGTTGACCGAGTCGGCGGCGGCGACAGCTTCGGCGCCGGGCTGATATACAGCTTTATCAGCGGCAAAAACGACAAAGACGCCCTTGAATTTGCCGTAGCTGCATCGTGTCTCAAGCATTCGGTAGAGGGCGATTTCAACATGATGAGCGTTGCCGAAGTGGAAAAGCTGGCCGGCGGCGACGCTTCCGGCAGAGTTCAAAGGTAAAATGAATCAAAAATTAAACATCAAGTACAA
>CAZIQU010000116.1:3601-5464 GCA_964541445.1 uncultured Lachnospiraceae bacterium
AAAGACTACAAAGACACTCTTTTGCTCAAGGAACCGTCTGAGATTTTAATACATGGTGATATTCTTACGGCTCAGGTTGGTTACTATGGGCTGACTGTGCAGCAATGCTTAAGTGATAATGAAACATATATAAAAAAATGCACACGACTATATGATGATTTCGATATCGACTTCGCCTGTAATCCTTTGATTAATCCGCTTGAAGCTGTTGACGCTTTAAGCCGCAAAACTTTTTTCGTCAGCGAAGATGGAGTTACCGTGCAGCATCAACAGGATACTCCAATGAAAGAATCGGAATATGGTGAGCTCGCAATAAATACAGAAAATTTTTTGTGGGGTACCTTAGCTGCGCGAAAATTCCCTGAATTGATCAAGGGAAACGAGGAAGCATATCAAAAGCTGAAAAATGCTGCATGCAAATATCGTAATTTTCTATCATTATCATCCGCTTATTTAGATTACGCCAAAGAAAAATACGGCGTTTTGCAGCTTTCTATGGCAAAAAGTTATGCACCGCTTGATGTGATTTTTGATCGTTTGCGCGGTTTTGAAGGCACCCTCACTGATATGCGACGACACGGCAATGAAATCGCCGATGCCTGCGAAGCTTTATTAAATATATACATCAAACCACTGGAAAAGCTAAATGCGTTGGTGCCACACGCAATAACCACTGTTCATTGCCCTGCTTACCTAAGGAAAGCAGATTTTGAGAAATACTATTGGCCAACCTACAGGAAAATGCTGGAATATACGCGAAACAGGGGATCCGTTACGCTAATTGACTTAGAAGGTAACATGAAGCGATTTTACGAATACTTCACAGACATTCCTTTAGGCACAGTAGCTCTGATGGTAGGTGACGAAGATATTTTTGAAGCAGCAGATATTCTTAACGGTAAGATAGCATACTTCGGAAACTATCCGCTTTCGTTTATGAAATACGAAAATAAAGAAAAGTGCGTAGATTTAGCAAAACGTATGTGTGATAAATGCGCCCCCGGAGGAGGATTTGTCTTTTGCAGCGATTTGCCTGCTCTTTCCACCTCTGATATAAATCCAGAAAATATGCAAGCTGTCTATCACACAGTAAAGGAGATGACTTACTAAATAATGGATAACGAATCTGCAATCCCTCTGCTTATAGAAAAACTCAGCCAAGACAAAACATTCATTGAAAATGACATAGAACGTGCCAAATTTATCGAATCTTTCAAAATGATGTTAATTGAAGTATAATTATTAGGAATACATATTGATAATAAGTTAAAAATGTATTAAAATACATATAATTATGCAAAGAAGAAACACACCTCAGCGAAAGATCGTTCTTGACGCGGTAAATGCCAGATGCGATCATCCCACGGCAGACGATATTTATAACGATGTTATCAAGCTCAATCCGCGTATCAGCCGCGGCACAGTTTACCGCAATCTGCATATACTTGCCGACAGCGGCAATATAAGGCATATAAAAATACCGGCGGGCGCCGACCGTTTCGATCTGCGCCTCGACAGGCATTATCATATTTACTGCGTTGGCTGCGGAAAAGTCGCCGATGTGGAGATTCCCTATTCCGCCGATATGGACACCGCCGCCGCAAAGGAAAGCGGTTATGAGGTGGCTGTTCACCGTACGGTATTTGAGGGCTACTGCCCACAGTGCCGCCGCAACAAAATATTTTTATAAGAAAGCCGCGAGGCTTTCTTTTTTTACAGGACAAGAAATTGCCTAACGCGCCGAAGGACTGAAAAGCAGAAAACAAATTATTAAAGACGGAATTACGGCTAACTCGGTACGTTTGCCGTCAAGCGGACCAGGTTAGCTTTTTTGGCTTATACAAGCCCTTTTCTGAGATCTGA
>CAZIQU010000117.1:0-5450 GCA_964541445.1 uncultured Lachnospiraceae bacterium
TCTCGGTATTCCGGGATTTTTTTATTGCCCTTATACTTACCGACAAACAAAGGCGGGTACTTTCCCCGCCCTATCACGATAAGTTATCTTTTTCGATAAGATCATTACCGCCGTCAGCTATACCTTATTATATAAATTATCATCGGTAAGCTCGATAATATCATCGATCTTTATGTCATAATCGCCGACACTGCCGAAACCGTAGGCGGCGTATATAAAGGGAATGCCGGCAACACGGGCCGCGACGCTGTCGCGCTCGGTATCGCCCACATATACGGCATCGGTCAGCCCGTTACGCCCCATCAAATCCTTGATATTCTCCCCCTTGGGCCGCCGGGTACGCGCCCAGCTCTGCCAATCACGAAAATAGCCGCCGGTATTCTGCGTAGCGAAGAAGGCTTCGATATAACCGTCGCCGCAATTACTGACGATATAAAGCTTATACTTTCTTTGCAGAATATCCAGCGTCCGACGGGTGTTAGCATAAAGATCGCCGCCGCTTTCTCCCTCAGCCAGATAACGGGCCTCGTATTCCTCTATCGCGCGGGAAATCTCACCGTAGAGCGCCGTGCTTTTACCGGGCACAAGCATCGGGCCGATCTCGTCCAGCGTCATGCCCATGCTGCTGCGTATCTCTTCCATGCTTACCGCTTTCTCAAGCTGCGGAAAACGTTCCGCCATCATTGTGTTCCAAATCTTATATTCTTTACGCGATACGTCCCACAATGTGCCGTCAAGATCAAAAATTATCGAATCGGGTTTCATAATTGCCATCCTGTATTATTCATGTGCTCCATTATAATATAAAATTTATCAATTAGTCAGTGTTTGCGGCATGCTTTATGTATTGACAATGACGGTCGGGAAATATATAATTTAACACGGATAAGGGAGTAGTTAGCGCTTCGGCGTTATAACGGCCGACATACCGATACGCAGATATCCGGCCTTATTGCAGATAACGAGACTTTTCCGCTTTTACGGCGGGAAGTCTGTTTTTTTTAACGACAAATAATTTTATCGGAGGATATATGAACTTCATCGAACTTTTTCTCACCGCCGCGGCGCTTTCCATGGATGCATTCGCGGTAGCCGTGTGTAAGGGACTGGCCTTTAAAGATTTTAAGCTTTCCCGCGCCTGCATAATAGGCGGATATTTCGGTTTTTTTCAGGCGGCTATGCCGCTGGCCGGGTACTTTCTCGGCAGCGTATTCGCACAGAAGATCACCTCGCTCGACCACTGGATCGCCTTTGCGCTGCTCGCACTGATCGGCGGCAATATGGTAAGAGAAAGTTACCAAACAGAAGCCTGCGATAACGGCAATGCCGCCTCACTGGCATTTAAAGTGATGCTGCCGCTGGCAATAGCTACCAGCATAGACGCGTTGGCTGTGGGAGTGATGTTTGCCTTCATGTCGGTAAATGTCTATACTGCCGCCCTTACCATTGGGTTGACTACCTTTGCAATTTCAGCAGCCGGCGTAAAGCTTGGCAGTGTGTTCGGCAGCAAATATGATAAAAAAGCCGAGCGTGCCGGAGGATTGATCCTCATCGCGCTCGGCGTGAAAATTCTTATAGAGCATCTGTTTTTCTAGAAAACGCTTTTGATTATCCTTTGCGGGCAGGCCTTGATACAGTGCATGCACTCCATGCACTTTTTCGCGTCGAAAATCAGTTTATTGTTCTGCGCCGGATCAAGAGTCAGTGCCCCCACCTCACACGCAGCAACACAGGTACCGCAGCCGATACACCTGTCAAAATCTATTTCCGTACTGGTAGCGTTTGTGTTTACCTTTATCCCCAGCTGCTTAAGATAGGCGATACCGCGCTTTATATTCTTTTCCAGGCCCTCAAGCTCGATAAGCAGGCGTCCCTCAATATTATAATTTACGGTAGCCTTAAGTATATTTATGCGCAGATCGTAGTTTTTTACCAGATTATAAGTAACCGGCTCATTGGTGAGAGCCTTGGGGAACTTCAGCAGGATCTTGGTCTTTATCATTTCTTCCATCGGTTAACTCCTACTTGTTTTTTCCTCTTATTTTCAAGCTGTTAAGCTTGTTGTTCTGCGGGAAAGCCGTAAGCGGTTCGTTTAAAGTAAATTTACCTTCTCTGATCAGGTCGGCAAGCAGCGCGGCTATTTCCCGTGACTTGGAAAGACTTGTCAAAGGCGAAGTGCGTATTTTTTTGCCGTCAAGCTCTACAAAGCCGCTTTTCAGCTGCGCGTAGCTGACCTTGGCCACCGGCTTTGAATCGGCGCCGCGATTGGAATAATCGCTGATAAAGGTATAGATGTCTTTATCCTCAACACAAAGATGTTTGAGCATGTCCGCATCCAAAACCGGTATCGGAATACCAACGCCCACATACATGCTGGTGCCGTATTTCTCAAATACCGCCGGCTTTATGTATTCGGTGGACATGCCGCGCATCTCGCCGATGAGCGCAAGTGTACCGGCTCCGCCTATCGGCACGCCGTTTTCGCTGCGCGGCGCGGCGGAATTGAACTGAGTACCGTACCAGGCGACATAGCCGATATTGCCGGCGAAAAATATTTTCGTGCCCATACCGATCGTGCGGTAATATGGGTCGTTAAGAAGCGGACTGAGCTGCCCGGCCGTGGAATAAGTGATATTGCCGCAGTGAGGCTGCAGCACACCCATATATGTATAAAGACGCGTACCGGAAGAATTTATCGCTGCGGCGTAATTCTGGTAACAGTTGCGCGGATTATACAAATATGCCTCGTTCAGCTCCGAAAGCTTAACATATGTTTTGATCTCTTTGCGCGGATAACAGTCAGTACCGCCGGAATAAGCTCTGAGCTCTATGTCTCTGCCGTCAATAAGGTCACATATAACATGCGCGCCGCCGTACTCGATGTCGCGATCCTCACTGGGCTGAGTGGCACCCAAATAAGTATCAACCGCCGCCAAACCGCCGCTGCACTCTACATTGTTAAGATATATCTTGCCCATTCTTATCGGCGGAGAGCTGTGACCGAAGTTGAGAAACGCCCCCGAAGAACACATCGGGCCGAAAGTAGCGGTAGTGACCACATCAACCTTTTCCGCCGCTTTCTCAAGACCCTCGGCCTTTACTATATCGATGATCTCCTCGGCATCGCAAACGAATGCTTTGCCGGCGGCGATCTTTTCATTTATCTGCTGATAAGTTTTTGCCATTATCACACCTCGGAAATATTTCAACAATTATATCATACTTATTTTATTTGGCAATATAACAGGCGCGTAATTACGGTTTAATTTTATTTTAATGTGATTTCTTTATGATAAATATCAAACATATTTGATAATTGTTATAAATGTACTGTTTCCGCGGCAGAAGCCGGCCGCTGATACTCAAAGGACGCTTTAGCGGAAAACAATATATCACCGCTGTGGGAGATGAAAAAGTGAAATACCGACTGCATACATCAAAAAGTAATAAAATGGTGGGGGGCGTCTGTGCCGGTCTGGCGGAATCGCTGGATGCCGATGTTACCCTTATACGCATACTGGTTTTTTTGGCGTGTGTAATCCAGTCGTTTTTTATCGTGGTCTATTTTGTGCTCTCGGTAGCTTTGCCCACAGATAAGGGCGAGGCTCTGCCCGGAAAGAATACCGGCAGCAAGCACGCGCCGTCCAATAGCGGCACGGAAAAAACTTATTCGGCGCAAGGCGGTACATCATCGGCACATTACAGCGAGAGTTCCGCAGCAAACAGCCGCACTTTTACGGAAAGACGTACTGCCGACGGCAGCTATACCGGCGACTTCGAAGCAGAAAAAAACAAGGGCGGTTTGAATACCGTCATCGCCGTAGTTCTGATATGTATGGGCATCTGCCTTATATTGGCGAAATATGTCTTTTCCATCGACCTTTCCGCCTCGGAGATATTCGGCTTTGCAATGATAGCCGGCGGCCTTTTTCTGCTTATCGGCGGCATTACCGAACCACGCGGCGACGGCAGCACCAAGGCGGTAAAATGCGTTATCGGCGGCATATTGCTTTACAGCGGCATCGCCCGCGTATTGGAATTCTTCGGCCTCACCGGCCGCAGCGGGCTGGCGAGCTCTTATATATACAGTGCTGCCGGCGCCATGTGGCCGCTCTTCGCCGCTGCCGTCGGCCTTACCCTGCTGATACCGCATAAAAAAACGGTTGCCGTTGTATGGAGCTTGTTCGTTTTCGCTCTCATCGCCGGTACCGTCATTCTGTTTTTATTCGGCAGCTTTGCCGCTTTTGTGTCATATTTCGGCTTTTAAAACATCACTTAAATGCCCGAACTGCCCGATGTTAAGTTCTTCTCCCCTGATTTGCGGATCAATACCGGCAGCCTTAATCAACGAGGCTGCTTTTTCTTTGGGGAGACCGAAACCGGCGGCCATGCAGTTAAGCATAGTCTTGCGGCGCATGGCGAAGGCCGCGCGGACCGTTTTTAAAAACATCTTCTCGTCGCTGACCTCAATAAGCGGCTTCTCACGCGGCAGTATCAGCAGCACGGTCGAATCGACGGCAGGTGAAGGCATGAACATATTGCGGGACACATCGAAGCAGCGTTTCGTCTCAGCGAAATAATTCACCGCTACCGTAAAGGCCGAATAGTCCTTTTCGCCGGGAGAGGCGCTCAGGCGGGCCGCCATTTCCTTCTGCACCATTACGACCACGCGCTCAAAACGTGGGCTATCGGTAAGCAGCTTCATTATTATGGGGCTGGTGATGTAGTACGGCAGATTGGATACCGCTTTGAGCGTACGCCCGACCGCGATGCTTTCTGACATTATCACCGGCAGATCGGCCTTGAGGATATCAGTGTTGATCAGCTTTAAGTTGTCCTCACCGGCAAAAATATCGTTAAGCGCCTTAACGGCAAAGGGATCGATCTCCACCGCATAAACCTCGGAGGCGCCGGCAAGAAGAAACTGGGTAAGCGAACCGAAGCCGGGCCCTACCTCCAGAACGGCGTCGCCGGGAGAGGCTTCCGCCAGGTCGGTAATGCGTCGGGCAGTATCTTCATCTTTAAGAAAATTTTGCCCCAAATTCTTCTTAAAATAAAATGAACTCTTCTGTATATATTCCCGAATCTTAGCGGGTGTCGTCACATTATCCATCAGCCGCGCACAGCCCGAAAATCATCTTTGGTAAACGCTCTTGTCAATAAGATGATGCCCGCATAGATAATCACGGCCAAAACGATAGTAAGCAGTACCGTGATCTTATAGCTGATCATCGCCGACAGCCAGCCGTAAAAATAATGGCAGAAAAGCCCCATCGCCGTGGAAGCCAACAGTGTTTTTAGCAGGCACGGAACGATGTTTTCCAGACCGACGAATCTTTTTACATCATAATAATTCAGCAGAAATATCGCCGCCGAAGCGCATATAGTACTTATAACCGCGCCGTATATGCCGTAAACGGGATCGGAAACGAGCATGATATTCATAACAT
>CAZIQU010000118.1:0-2633 GCA_964541445.1 uncultured Lachnospiraceae bacterium
CACAGTAGAGCGCAGCCAATCGCTATGCTCTTGGGCGCTCCTTGCAGGGGTGTCGTTAGCCGAAGCATAGCTTCGGACTCCACCGCCTAACCTGGTACGATTTGTAACAAGCGGGCCGGGTTTGAATCGATCTGCCGCGATCTGTTTGCACCTAAATATGTGAAAATATGTGAACTAAAAATACAAAAGTCCGATTACGCCGAAATGTGCCAGCGCGAAGCCCAAACCTACCCCCAGCACCAGCGCAAGGATACGGTTGAGCAGCCCGCGCGGCATGATGAACCAGGCAATGAGCGCGAACAGCAGCGCGGTGCCGTCGATAAGCGCGAAACCGCTGAAGAAGCCCCAGCCTAACGCCGTCAGCACGCCTGTCGGCACAGCGGCACATATCGCTCCTATCGGGCCTTTGTTGCCGGCGTAATATACTATCAGACCGTAAACGGCGGCAGCTGCGCACAAAACAAGATCGCGGCCTATATGCGTAAGCGTCGTACCCACCGCCAGCGACCATATGCTCCAGCACAGCAGTGCGCCGACTGAAAAAGCCAGCGCGCGAATAACCGCCTGCGCCGGACGTTTGCTCACATAGGCGACGACGGAAAGCATAAACACCCAAAAAGCCGCGCCGGTCGTCAGTTCATTGATGACCGCGAAAGTTTGCGTCAGTGCTTCTCCCAATTCGCCCGTGCTTTTGTATGTAAGGGCATAACGTACCGCGAAGGCCAGCAGCGCCCCCAGCAGCAGTGCCGGTATTATCTTGAGGAAATCGCTTTTCTTTGTATTGTTGCTCATATCATATACCTCTGATATTCAAAATATTTCATTAAAAAATAGAACTCCGTGAACGGTAAAGATGCCGAACATGATAATTATACCGCAATTCGATAAAAAAACAATGAAAAGCTCCTTCCTGTTTGCCGCCTGATTATTTTAACGCCGCCAAAATCTTATTTAGCTGTGGCATAGCCGGGCAAATCGTGTATAATAAAAGAGTATTTTCTAAGGAGATAATAAAGGTATGCAGAGTCTTTCGGCTGTGGTTTTGGCCGCCGGTTTGGGCAAGCGCATGGGCGGCGATAAACCCAAGGTTTTGGCGCGTATCTGTGGTGCCGGTCTGATAGAGCATGTACTGTTGAATCTCGGCGAAGCCGGAATAAACGATGTCGCCGTGATATGCGGGCACCGGAAAGAGCTTGTTGAGCAGGCCGTTGCCGGCAGAGCGCAGTGCTTTGAGCAAAAGCAGCGGCTCGGTACCGCCCATGCCGTAATGCAGGCCGGGTCTTTCATTGCCGCCCACGGCGGCGTGACCGTTGTACTGTGCGGCGATGCACCGCTGGTGGATGCCGATACCCTTAATAATATGTATGCTTATATGCGGGAGCAGGCCCTCGACATGTGCGTGCTTTCGGCCGAGCCTGCCGATCCCGCTTCTTACGGCCGCATAATCCGCGATAAAGACGGCCGCTTTCTCAAAATAACCGAACGCAAGGACTGCACCGCCGCAGAGGCCGCCGTGCGTGAAGTGAATTCCGGAACGATGATGTTCGATTCCGCTCTCTTAAACGAATACTTACCGCTTATAAAAAATGAAAATGCCCAGCATGAATATTATCTGACCGATCTGGCGGAGATATTTGCGGCGCACGGCAAAAAAACAGGCGCCTATAAAGCCGAAAACGCTGATGTCGTGCTCGGCGCCAATGATCGATGGGAGCTTTATCTGTGCGAAAAAGCCCTTCGGCGCTGCCTTAACCGCCGGCTGATGCTCTCAGGCGTGCGTATGATTGACAGCGATACTGCCTATATCGATCGCGGCGTTTCCGTGGGTACCGGCACCGTGATCGGGCCGAACGTTGCAATTACCGGCAAAACGACGATCGGCGCGAATAACAGCATCGCCTCATCGCGTATAAGTGACTGCGAGATCGGTGAAAACAATATCATCGAATACGCCGTTATCGAGGACAGCTGTATAGCCTCCTGTGTAAGCATCGGGCCTTTTACACATATCCGTGCGGGCACAGTGTTGGCGAATAACACCAAAGTAGGCAGCTTTGCCGAAACCAAAAATGCCGTAGTCGGCGAGGGCAGCAAGGTGCCGCATCTCATCTATGCCGGCGACTGTGAGATCGGCAAAAATGTCAATCTCGGCTGTGGGGTCATAACCGCCAATTATGACGGCAAAAATAAACATAAGACCGTTATCGGCGACAACAGCTTTATCGGCTGCAATACCAATTTGATAGCGCCCATAAATGTCGGTGAAGGCTCTTTTGTGGCGGCGGGCACTACCGTGAGCCGCGATGTGCCGCCGGGCACTTTCGTGATTGCCAGGGCGGAGGAAAAACGCCGTGATGCCGCTATTCTGGATGTTATGGCGGGACGAAAAAAACAGCACGATCCATAATGCGCTTAGGGCGCCGATTTTACGATAATCTTCGCATTTATTATTTATATAAAATTTACAAGAGGGAAAAATGGACGGTAATTATTCAAACATCGTGCTGCTCTCAGGCACATCCAACACGGCGCTGGCGGAGGAGATCTCGAGATTGCTCGATATCCCCCTGATCGAGCGTGACGTAAAACATTTTGCCGACGGTGAGATCTATGTGCAGATATTGGAGACTGTC
>CAZIQU010000118.1:2643-5070 GCA_964541445.1 uncultured Lachnospiraceae bacterium
GGACAAATCCGCCGGCAAACGACAACCTGATGGAGATGCTTATCACCATCGATGCTCTGAAGCGCGCTTCGGCGGCGCGCATAAACGTGGTTATGCCCTATTACGGCTACGCCCGTCAGGACCGCAAGGACAAGTCGCGCGTACCGATAACCGCGAAGCTGGTAGCCAACATGATCACCAAGGCCGGCGCCGACAGGGTAATCGCCACCGACCTGCATGCCGAACAGATACAGGGCTTTTTCGATATTCCGCTGGACATGCTCCAAGCAATGCCCATAATTTCCGATTATATATTTACCCATAATTTTGACCGTGATCGTCTGGTTGTGGTATCGCCCGATGTGGGCGGTGTCAAGCGTTCGCGCAAGCTGGCAGAACGTATCGGCGTTCCTTTGGCCATAATCGACAAGCGCCGTCCCAAGCAGAACGTTGCCGAAGTGATGAATGTCATCGGCGAGGTCAAGGGTATGGATGTCATCATGATAGATGATATGGTCGACACCGGCGGCACTCTCATCAACGCTGCCAATGCTCTGCAGAAGCTGGGCGCCGAAAAAATATTTGCTGCCTGCACGCACGGTCTTTTCAACGGTTCGGCGATAGAAAATCTCAAATCATCGTCGATAAGCAAATTTATAGTCACCAATACCGTGCCTTTAACACAAGAGAAAAAGATCGACAAGATCGAGGTAGTATCTATCGCGCCGCTCATCGCCAAAGCTATTTCCCGCATACACGAGGGTAAATCGCTGAGCGTGATATTTGATACGGAAGGGACTTTCTCGTCAAAATGACAGCCAACGAAAAGCTTAAGGATATCGCCGTCTGTGTGCGGCGTGACATAATTAACGAGACTGCCGACGCTGCCAGCGGCCACCCGGGCGGATCGCTTTCCGCCGTGGAGATAATGACGCTTCTGTATTTCGAAATGATGAATATACCGTCGCTGTCAGATGCCGGCCGTGACCGCTTCGTGCTGAGCAAAGGGCACTGCACACCGCTGTATTACGGTATTTTGGCGGAATACGGCGCTTTCCCTAAAGATGAGCTGCATACCTTCAGGCGTTTTCATTCCCGCTTGCAGGGGCATCCCGATATGAACAAGCTGCCCGGCGTGGATATGACCACCGGCTCGCTGGGGCTGGGTATTTGTGCTGCCGTAGGTATGGCGCTGGCTGCTAAGACCGACGGACGCGATTATAATGTATATGTATTGCTGGGCGACGGTGAAATGCAGGAAGGCAGCGTCTGGGAGGCGCTGATGGCGGCGTCGCACTATAAGCTCGACAATTTGTGCGTGATACTTGACAACAATAATTTACAGATAGACGGTAAAGTCTCCGAGGTAATGAGCATCTACCCCATAGAAGAAAAGTTCCGCGCCTTTGGCTTTTCGACGGCGACAGCGGCCGACGGCAACGATTTTGACAGCCTGCGTGCCGCGTTTGCCGACGCCGCGTCGGCATCGGCAGGTCGCCCGCGCGCGATAATAGCCAAAACGGTAAAGGGTAAGGGCGTCAGCTTTATGGAAAACGATCCCGCATGGCACGGTACCGCGCCGGATGCGCAGCAGCGTGATGCTGCGCTGGCGGAGCTGGGAGGCGAGGTATGAAAAAAGGTGATATGATCGCTACGCGCGATGCTTACGGTGAAGCGTTGGCCAAACTCGGCGGCGTTAATCGCGAGGTAGTCGTACTCGATGCCGATCTCAGCGGCACGACCCGCACCAAAGTATTCAAAAAGGCTTTTCCCGAGCGCTTCTTCGACTGCGGTATCGCCGAAACGAACATGACCGGCATAGCCGCCGGATTGGCGGCCTGCGGAAAAATACCGTTTATATCCACTTTTGCGATCTTCGGTACCGGCCGTAATTACGATGCCGTGCGCAACAGCGTATGCTACCCGGCATTGAATGTCAAATTGGCGCTCACTCACGCCGGGCTTATGGTAGGTGAAGACGGCGCCACTCATCAATCGCTTGAGGATATTTCATTGATGGCCGGGCTGCCGAACATGACGGTGCTGGTGCCGGCGGACGCTGCCGAAGCTGAACAGATGATATTCGCCGCCGCTTCGATAAAAGGCCCGGTATATATCAGGCTCGGCAGAGCCAAACAACCGGTAATATTTGACAGTGATCACGAATTTAAGCTTGGGCGCGCCGATGTACTGCGAAAGGGCAGTGATGTCACTCTGGCAGCCTGCGGTGTCATGACCGCTGCCGCTCTGGAGGCTGCCGATGTGCTGGCGAAAAAAGGTTTTGAGGCCACGGTGGTAAACTTCGGTACGATAAAACCGATAGACAAAGAGACCGTGCTGAGCTGCGCTGCCGCTACGGGCGCGTTTGTCGCTTGTGAGGAACACAGCGTTCACGGCGGTCTGGGCAGCATAATCGCCGGGGTACTGGCCGAAAATAAACCGGTGCCG
>CAZIQU010000118.1:5080-5443 GCA_964541445.1 uncultured Lachnospiraceae bacterium
GCCGATGGAATTCGTCGCTGTGAATGACCGCTTCGGACAAAGCGGCAAGCCGGACGAGCTGCTTAAAGAATATGGGCTGACCCCGGAAGACATTGTCGCCAAGGCGGAGAAAGTTATCAGCCGAAAGTAACGAAAGACAAAGAAAGGCTTTTACCGTGCAGGAGAAGGCCTTTCTTTTTTTTATGCAGATAATTACAAATTACGGACTCTGCCGATGCAGGGATATCGTTAGCCAAAGCAGAGCTTCGGACTCCACCGCAGTGGGTCGGACTATTTCAAGAAAAGGTCATGGTCAAAGGCAAAGGCAAGGTCAAATTCCTGACCCGGGCACTTCGTCGCAATTAGCTCAACTCGTTGAATGCC
>CAZIQU010000119.1:0-1025 GCA_964541445.1 uncultured Lachnospiraceae bacterium
CCGGGCAGAGCAGATGATGATAAAGCATGCTGCCGCCGGTAAACATCGGCACGAGGGCGGCCGGCCCGCTCATCGGCACGAGCACAGCCAGCACAACCGTAAAAGTCAGCGCCAGACAGCAGGCTGATATATACCTGAGGACATATACCCAATGCGGCACCGGTTTGGAATAAAGCAGCTGCCGCAGCGCGAATAGGGCGAAAATAATACCGACTGTCATAGCCAGATAGTTTGAGTCCTGCGTATAGAACATAAATGTATGCATACCCATACCCCGCAGACTGAGAACCGTACCGGCGGCTTCCGCCGCGAGGAACAGCCAATTCAGAATAAAAGCAGCGGTAAAATTCTTATTTTTAAGCTTTTCCGTTTTCATTTTCTTCCCACCTTTTTATGCCGCCTGCGACGGATCGGCCTTCGGCGTATAATGCGCGGGCAGGCGATATGCGCGAGCTGCGGCGTATCGGTTCGGCTGAGTGGCAGCCACCAGTTATAATCAGGTTTTTACCCGTAATTATTTTCACCCGCCGATACCAATGTATCTTCGTATTTTTCAGGCAGTAAAAAGTATGGCATCGAATTCGTGCGATAACACAAGCTTTAAGCCCTGCTCGTCAGGCGCGCATATACGCGGCGCACGATATCCGCGGCGAGCTCTATCTCCGCGGCGCGCGTATAACGGCTGAGTGAAAAGCGAATAGGCGCGCCGCGCTCTTCGGCACCGATAGCTTTTATTACATGCGATATTTCCAGCGAACCGGCTTCGCACGCCGAACCGGCCGAAACGCACAAGCCGGCATCATCGAGCGCGTACAGCATTGCGTCAGCCGTAACGCCGGCGAAAGATACATTGAGATTATCATAAATACGTTTTTCTCGCGCCGACGCGCAGTTTACGACAGCACCGGGATTTTCCGCCGATAACCGCGCCTCAAGCCTGTCGCGCAGAAGCGCCTCCGCCTGCCGCTGCGGCCCGCTCACAGCCGCGGCCTCTTTTACCGCCGCCGCCATAGCGGCGACTGCCG
>CAZIQU010000119.1:1035-2242 GCA_964541445.1 uncultured Lachnospiraceae bacterium
CACGTTCTGCGTGCCGGGCCGCAGCGCCCGCTCCTGCCCGCCGCCGAAGCTCACCTGATTTATTTTCACACCGTTTCTTACATATAAAAAACCGACTCCGTGCGGGCCGTGAAATTTGTGCGCCGAAGCCGTCAGCAGATCGATACCCATTTCATTCACATTTACCGGCAGCTTTGTGTAAGACTGCACGCAGTCGCTCATAAACAATGCGCCCGCCTCATGCGCGGCCGCAGCGGCAGCGGCGATATCATTTATCGCCCCGGTCTCGTTATTCACATGCATCACCGAGACCAGCGCCGTATCATCGCGCAGAGCCCCCCGCAACTGATCGATATCGATAAAACAGTTTTCATCAACACCGAGCAATGTGACCTCAAAACCCAACGACTGCAAATAAGCAAGGCTGTTTAAAACCGCCGGGTGCTCCACTGCGGTGGAAACAATATGCCTGCCGCGCCCGGAATTAGCCAGGGCCGTGCCGATTACGGCGATATTATCGGCTTCCGTACCGCCGCCGGTAAAAATAATTTCATGGGCGGCAGCGCCGACAGAGGCGGCGATAACATCACGCGCCTCCTCAAGATAAGCGGCGGCGCGGCGACCGCAAAAATGCAGCGACGAAGCGTTGCGCACCCCGTCGGCCATACACTCGTTCATTTTAGCAAGCGCCGCCTCACATATGCGTGTGTCGGCGGCGTTATCGAGATAAATATGCTCTTTGCTCATATGTCCTTCTCTGAGAGTACCTCAATACCGTTTTCCTTAAAAAGCGCGGCGGTAATGCCGCAGCCGGCGACCTTTCTGCCGCTGAAAGTCCCGTCATATACGGTATGCACACCGCATGACGGGCTCGATTCCTTAAGCACCGCCAGCTTCGCGCCGGCTTCTGCGGCTTTTGCCAAAGAGAGCTGTGCGCCGCGGCAAAATTCCGCCGTAACATCGCCTCCGTCGGCAGTAACAACAACGGTATGTCCGTTTTCCGTTCGTATCTCCGCCGGAGTACGCGGCGTGCCGAGCCCGCCTTCGCTCTCCGGGCATATTGCCGTTACTTGTTTACCGCGGCAATACAAAGCCAGCGCCGCGCTGAAGTTATCGCCGCCGTCATAGCGGCATTTTTCTCCCAGCAGGCATTTCGATACGACGATACACCCGTCACTCTGATTTTTTGGCATCGAATATTTCCCGAATGACCTCATTTACGGCCTTG
>CAZIQU010000119.1:2252-5426 GCA_964541445.1 uncultured Lachnospiraceae bacterium
GGCCCCCTTGCCCCCGAGAAGCTCTTTCATGTCGGCCTTGCCGTCGGCTTTGCCCTTCACCTGCGGCATAACCTCGCTCATAACCTTGCCAATCTGCTTAATATCGGCGGCGCCGGTTTTTTCCACCGCCTTGCTGACTATGGTCTTAAGCTCGTCACGGCTCAGCTGCTCAGGCAGGTATTTCATCAGCACCGAGATCTCGGCGTTAGTCTGATCGACAAGGTCCTGCCGGCCTCCCTTGATAAAATCGGTCAGCGCATCTTTGCGCTGTTTGAGCTGTTTGGCTACCACATCGACTATGGCCTCATCGTCAAGCACGATCTTATTGTCTTTTTCCGATTGCAGTATCGCTGCTCTTATCAGCGTAACGGTATTCTTTCTGACCGTATCCTTCTGCTTCATCGCCTCTTTCAGATCACTGAGCAATTCTTCCTTTAATGACATGATTTTCCTCTCCGTTTAAAAAAGTCTTCCGTAAAAAACGGAAGACTTTGATTTATTATCTCTTGTTTCTTTTCTTTCGGGCAGCTTCAGCCTTCTTCTTTTTCTTTACGCTGGGTTTTTCGTAATGTTCTCTTTTTCTGATTTCGCTCATTACTCCCGCCAATGCAGTTTTCTTCTTAAAACGCTTAAGCGCGCTCTCCAAAGACTCGCCTTCTCTGACTTTGACTTCAGACATTTTCTTATATCCCCCCCCTCTGCATTGGGTATTTCCGCTTAAAGCACAAGGAACGCTTTAATCAACAGTACGCTTTATTATAAGCAAACTGAAATTTCAAGTCAACAAAAATAACAAAAAAACGCTCATCCCGGCGGCCATTCCATGCTTCTGCCGCCGAGAAGATGAAAATGCAGGTGATTTACCGACTGTCCGCCGTCCTCACCGCAGTTGTTGACCAAACGAAAACCCGTCTGCGCGATGCCGTATTTTATCGCCAATCTGTTTACCACAGTGACGATACGGCTGACTATATCGTTGCCGGCGGGGATATTGAGAATGTTGTCATAATGCGTAACGGGAATAATAACGATATGCACCGGAGCCTGCGGAGCGATGTCTTTAAAAGCCACGATGTCCTCGTCCTGATAGATGATCTCCGACGGCACTTCGCCGGATGCTATTTTACAGAATAAACAGTCTTCCATTACCTTCAACCTTTTAAAAGTTATATCGTTCTGACGAAATTGCTGTGATTATAGCACACTCGCTCCGTCAAATCAAACAATTTTTTCTCCGCGCAGCACGCAGCCTTCCGCCGATATGATTTTTACCGGCGTAATACAGCCTCTTTTATCCCCTTCGGCGGCAACTGTTGTTTTAAGATAATTTTCGGTATAGCCCTCATATAGCCCCCCTTCATTTACTCTTTCGGGAAGCAGAGCCAGAGTCTGCCCGACAAAATCGGCGTACACGCCGGCGGCAGTCTCCTCACTCAGCGCTATCAGCCTGACAGCCCGATCATGTTTGACGGCATTGCTTATCTGCCCGGGCATATCGTACGCTTTTGTGCCGCGGCGCCGCGAATAAGGAAACACATGAACATGTGAGAAACGCGCTTCGGCAATAAAGGCCGCCGTTTCAGCGAATTCCTCCTCCGTCTCTCCGGGGAAACCGGCGATAACATCGGTGGTGAAGCAGGCCGTGGGGAACACACGGCGTATATCGGCCAGCGCCCGCAGATACCCGTCAGCGGTATAACGTCTGTTCATGCGGCGCAGCACCGCATCGCTGCCGCTTTGCAGCGAAAGATGAAAGTGAGGGCATAAACAGCTTACCGCGGCTGCTCTCTGCAAAAACTCTTCTGTTATTACAACAGGCTCCAGCGAGCCGAGCCGCAGCCTGGCAAGATTTGTTTCTTTGCCGATCTTTTCTATCAAATCTATGAGTTTGTTACCCTGATAATCGTATGAGGCCAAATGGATACCGGTCAGTACCGCTTCACGGCAGCCACGTGCGGTAATCTCATTTATCATCTCTACCGCTTCTTCCGGCGCAGCGCTCGTCAACCGGCCCCGCGCGTAAGGAATAATGCAATAGGTGCAGAAGCGATTACAGCCGTCCTGCACCTTTACGGCAGCTCTCGTCTTGTCTTCAAAATAGTGGGCGAAAAGCGGAGAACATTCCGCCGCGGGCATCGCAGTGACACCGGTGTTTTTCAGAAATGAAATTATTTCCGCCGCCGCATCGACGGGTGTTTTCGCCGCGACGATAAGATCAGCCTGCTCAATATTCTGCGCCTCGGCCATATTCACACGCGGCCAGCAGCCGCAAACCGCTGCCAGCGCCTGCGGATAAAGACTTTTCATTCGGCGCAGCATGCTGCGGCTTTTGCGTTCGCTCTCCGCGGTAACGGCGCACGAATTAACGATAATGATGCCCGCAGATGACAAATCCGCCGCTTCGGGGTAGCCGGCATTTTCCAGGCAGGCGCCGATAATGCGGCTGTCACAGGCATTTACCTTGCAGCCCAATGTCACAAATTTATATTTCATCGGGCATGCTCCCGACCCGGGCGATGTCGCGCTGCACTTGAGCGGCCAGCGCTGCCGTATCGGCAAATTTAATCTGATCGCGCAGACGCTCGCGAAAGAAAATGCGCAGCTCCTGCCCGTACATACTGTCGTTGAAATCGAGCAGATGCGTCTCCACCGATAACGCGCCGCCGCCCACCGTGGGGTTGGTACCGACGTTGGTGACCGCGTTATAGCGCCTGCCGGCGAATTCGGCGTAAGAAGCATATACACCCGTGCCGGGCACGATAACCTCGGGGCGGACAGCGATATTTGCCGTGGGGAAGCCAAGCTGCCTGCCCAGTTTTTTTCCGGCGATGACCTCGCCCGAAATGCTGTATAAGCGGCCCAGCAGTGCCGCGGCCTTGCTGACATTACCGCCGGACAGCTCTTTTTTTATCAGAGTACTGCTGACGACCTCGCCGCCGTATGTTACCGCCGGTATAATACTGCATTCGATGCCGTAGGGCGCAAGCAGCGCCGGCAGGTCGGCAGCGCGGCCTTCACAGCCGCGGCCGAAGGTAAAATTAAAACCGGAAACCACAGAGCGCGCCTGAGAACCGCGGATAAAATATTTGATAAAATCCTCTTTTGACATATTCATCATTTTTTCGTCAAATGGCGGCATTATCAAATACTTTACCCCGTACTCCGCCAAAAAAC
>CAZIQU010000120.1:0-5415 GCA_964541445.1 uncultured Lachnospiraceae bacterium
GCAAGCGGGGTCAGATCTCATTTTTTGGCTTAATCAAGCCATTTTTTCTAACCTGGTACGTTTGATGCGGCTGCTCCTCATCAGCCGAAATGAAGGGCCGCATTTCGGCTGAGATAAAGACAAGGACAAGATCAAGGTCGCAAAAACGGCTTAAACACATCAAAAAAACTAACCCGTTTCGCTTGATGGCAAACGAACCGGGTTAGAATTTTAAGGGGTATGAATAATCAGCTATTGAAGCAATTTATCAGCCTTTAAACTCCAAACCCCACACTCCAAACTTCACACTGCATTATCTTGCCTACCCACGGCGCTTTTTCAGCTTCAGCGCGTAGAATATTGCCGTCGCGAGCGAAGCCACTGCTAAAGAGGCCCACAGTACTATGTTATAGCTGTCACCGGTCGCCGGTGTCTTTTTGACTGCCGGTGCCTGCGGCGGCGGTGTTACCGTAATTGTGGTGGTGTAAGTACCGGCATATGTGCCGTTTATCGTTACCGCAAGCGTATGTGTACCGACAGCAAGCTTGTTGAGGTAGCTCTGCGCGAAGGTTATTATCAGAGAGCCGTCCGAGACGCTGAAGGTATCGCTGCCGGCGGTCACTGTCAGCCCGTCAATGGTGAGGCTGACAAAATGCGCCGCGCCGAGATCCGCTGCCGGTATACCGTCGCCGATGGTGTATTTTTCGTTGGTCGGCGCGCTGCCTTTTTCGTAGGTGCTGGTCGGAGTGATTACATCGGTGAGCTTTACGGCGTTCGCCGCCTGAACGGAGGCTGTGCCGGCGTAGTTGCCTGTGCCGGTGACCGTGACCTTGAGCATCTTGCCGAAATCACCGACTGCCGGAGTGTAATCCGCGGCGGTCGCGCCGGTTATATCGGACCAGGTCAGCCCGCTGTCACTTGAGATCTGCCACTGATAGGTGCAGGTGCTGCCCGAGGGGGCCACGGCGGCGGTAAGCTTCGCGCCTACGCCGGGGTTATCGCTGGAGAGCGTCACGCCGGTAATGGTTATCGTTACCTTATTCGTTGTGACTGCGCTTGCCGAGCCGGTATAGCTGCCGGAGCCGGTGGCTGTTACATAAAGATATTTGCCGACATCGGCGGCCGCCGGCGTATAGCTCTTGTTCGTCGCACCGGTTATGGCTGTGCCGCCTGTTGTTGAGCTTGTGTCGTTTGTATACCACTGATAAGTCGCGCTCGCCGCGCTCGGTGTTATTGTAGGCTCGAGAGCGCTGCCCACGGCAGGTGCATTCGGCAGTGTCAGCCCGGTGATGGCGGCAGTCACCTTGTTGGCGGTCACTTTGCTTACCGTACCGGAATAATTGCCGCTGCCTGTCACCGTTACATAAAGATATTTGTCCGCGTCGTCAGCGCTCGGGGTGTAGCTCGCGTTTGTCGCTCCGCTTATGGCTGTGCCGCCGCTCGTGGAGCTCGCAGTATTAGTGTACCACTGATAAGTCGCGCTCGCCGCCGTTGGGGTAAGTGTCGCGCTCACCTGTGTACCGGCTGCCGGTGTATCGGTGGAAAGACTGACATTTGTAATGGCTATGGTCACCTTATTCGCCGTCGAATTCTCGGCCGAGCCGGAATAATTACCGCTGCCCGTTGCCTTTACTTTGAGATATTTGCCTGCGTCGCCGTCGGCCGGGGTGTAGCTCGTGCCGGTCGCACCGGTAATATCGCTCCATGCGGTACCGTCAGCCGATGACTGCCATTGATAGGTCGCCGTCGCGCCTGTGGGAGCGACAGCGGCAGTGACTGCCGACGATGAGACCGGAGAGGCGGTAGAAAGTGTGACTGCCGTTATCGGTATCGTTACCTTATTCGTTGTGACCGCGCTTGCCGAGCCGGTATAATAGCCCGTACCGGTAACTACCGCGTAGAGGTATTTGCCCGCATCGGCGGCTGCCGGCGTATAGCTCTTGTTTGTCGCGCCGCTTATGGCAGTGCCGCCGGTTGCTGAGCTTGAAGTGTTCGTGTACCATTGGCAGCTTACCGTCGCGTCCGCAGGCGTTGTCGTTACTGCGATAGCCGTGCCGGCATGCGGCATGTTCGATGAAAGTGCGGCCGCTGTGACAGCGCAGTTAACGGCATCACTGTTGTCGCTCGTTATATTCGTGCCGTCATAACAGTTGGTGCCGTTTACGACAACGCGCAGCTTCTTGCCGATGTATGTGCTCGATACCGTATAAGTTTTTGCCGTGGCTGAGGGTATGTCCGTCCAGTTGAGCCCGTCAAGATACTGCCATTTATATGATACCGTCGGCGAAACACCCGTCGCTGTTAAATTCGCCGTGAGCACACTGCCCACCTCAACGGCGGGATAGGTCGTATTGCCGGAGGTCACGCTCACTGCCGATACGACAGCGTGAGTGTAATCCTGCGTTACGGTTGCGTAATTCGTGTAGGTACCGTCGGCGTTATATTTATAGGTGGTGCAGTCATCGTTTACCGGCGTTGTTGTCACCGCGACCTTATAGCCGACATCGTCATAGGTATTATTCGACTGTACGGTATAGCTTGCGTCGGTATCGCTTCGCGAAGAGCCGCCGGCTTTCCATGCCAGGGTATAATCGGTATCTAATACCGGGCTTCCGGTGGCGGTAACCGCGCAGGTGAGCGCGTCGCCGACGAGCGGGTTGGGGCTGCTCGCGCCGGTAACTGTGACCGTAAGCGTTTTCTTCACGGCCAGCGTCAGCGCCGTGCTGGTTGCGCTCTTTGTCTGTCCGGAGGTCATAGTCATGGTGACGACACAGCGGTACTGATAACCGTTCATCGAAAAAGCAGTGGCGGGGGCGGTGTAGGCAGATGCGGTACCGCCGGTGCCGTTGGCAACATTATTCCATGTGGCGCCGTTGTCGGTCGACAGCTGCCATTGATAGGTCATGGTTCTGTTGCTTGGGTCGGCGTTCACCTGCACGCTCATTTTCGCCGGCGCGCCCTCGGGAAAGTAAGAGATGGCGGGGGTAACGCTCGGGTAGGTAAAGCTCGGGGTAACCGTGAGAGCAGCCGTGCCTACCGTGATTGTGCCGCTGCCGTGGTCGGAGATCCCGGCACAAGCCAGTGTAAAGTCATATACGCCCGCGGCGGTAGTATCGGCGGTGGAAAGCACAAATATAAATGATGTGCCGTCCGCCACGCAGCCGCTTGCCGAGCCGCCGTCAGCGGCTATTGCAACGTTGGCTATGTCAGTAGTCGGGTTGCTGCTGTCTTTTACTGCGGTAATCTTTATACCGGCGGTTTTGGCCGCTTCGCTTAAGGTAAAGCTCCAGTTATCGGTGATGCTAAAACCGGCAACGGTACCGCCGACCTTGGCGGTATCGGCGTAGCCGGTATAGAGCTTGCCATCCGTAAAGGTATTGCCGTAGGCGTTAGAAGCGTCTACCCGATATATCAGCACAAAACACGTCGGCTCACTTTCTATTTCACCGCTTTTCTTGGCGGTAACATAATATTCGCCGCCGGGCGCGTTACTCGGGAATTGCAGATATAAATTGCCGTTTTCCTCAATAACGGTCACGGCGCTTTTGCTGCTGTCATAGGGGTCGAGCAGCACCTCACTGGTGCCGTCCGGCTGATTGTAGGCGTGTATCTCGGTGGCGGTGGTATAACCCGTATCGGTGTTGTCAAGCAAAAATTTCGGCTGACCGAATATGATATAGAAAGCCCTTTTTGTCGGGGTTTCATAGCTGTAATGATCGGCATAGAGCGCATTACCGGGGATTGTCTGATCAGAGTTATAGACCGGCGCGTCGGTTACGGCCAGTACCTTTACCGCGCCGGAGGAAGCGGAGGTGACGGTGCCGTAGCTGCTGCTGACTGCGCAGTGATAAATATAGGTGCCGTCAGCCATAGTCGCCGGAGTTGTGTAGCTGCTTGTTGAGCCGCCCGTGCCGGTGGTGACATCGGCCCAGGTGCTGCCGCTGTCGGCGGATACCTGCCACTGATAGCTGAGCGTTCCGCTGCCGGCAGCGGTAACGCTGAAGGAATAAGTTGTCGTGGTATCGGTTTCGCGTTTTTCTTTATCGGTGACAGAAGGCTGGGCGGTGATATAAGGCGCGATGCCTACATTTATGGTTATCTCCTTGCTGCCTGAGCCAAAGGTATTTTCGGCTTTAAAATTTACGGGATATGTGTAAGCGGCAGTGCAGGTGCCGGTCAGCGTACCGTCGGAGTTCAGCGTGAGGCCGGAGGGGAGAGAACCGCTTACCTTTGACCACGTGAGAGTCGGTGTGCCGGTCGCCGTCAGCGTATAGGGCGCGGCGGCGGTGTAGCTTTTATCGCGTACCAAATAGATATCGGCGGCAGTGGTTATTGTCGGCGCGGCGATGAGAAAGCCTTCTGTATTGACAAGCGGACCGCCGGTCGTGCCGGCGCCTGCCGTGGCGGTGCAATAGAGGTATTTGCCGGTATCGGCGTCGGTATTGATGGTATAAGAAGCGCCGGTCGCGCCGTCTATCAGAGTATTCGTACCCGCGGCAAAGGCGGTGTAATCAGCATAAGAGGCCGTATCGCTGCGATACCACTGATAAGAGGCAATGGCGCCTGCGGGCGTTGCCGCGGCGGTGAGCACGCCGGCGGAACAGGTGATGCCGACGCCGGTCATCGCAACGGAAGGCGCGATTTTTACATATTTTTGATCGGCAAGAGCCGGAAATAAGCTGATCGTGTTGTAATTTACGGGGCTTGTACCCGCGGTGTCGGTCGTGCTGACGATCATCGCGTAATCACTTGGCTTGGTGATCGCTATATTGGCGACAGCGCCGGTATTGGCGGTCGTGCCGGAGGCGGTGGCAATCACCGTACCGCCGGTCACGGCGAGCGCATTGTTATTATTGTATGCTTTAGCCGCGTAAAAGCCGTTGGAGGCCGCCGAAGATGCGTCGGCGCCGGCGGTTATCTTGCCGCCGCTGATCGCGACCGTGGTGTATTCGTAGTAATAAAGTATGCCTACTGAGCGGGCGGTGCCTGTTGTGCCGCCGCCGTTGGCATTGAGAGTGCCTCCGGTCACATTGAGCGTTGTCGGTGAGCTTGATTGGCCGTTCGCAAGCCATACACCGGCCGAATAGTCCGAGCCGGCAGTGCCGCCCGTGGCGTTGACCGTAACGCCGGTACCGACGGTCACTGTTGAATATTGATTTATATACAGTCCGACACTGGTATTGTTGGCCGCGGCCGTAAGATTAAGCGTGGCGCTGCCGCCGCTCACTGTTTTTATTGTTACACTCTGGGTATTGGTTGTTTGCCCCAGTGACATCGCATATGTGTGTGTCGAGGCGTCAGTGGCGACGGTGGCTATATTGTTCACCGAGCCGTCGGCAAGCAGTATGGTTACATCTGTGGCTGTTATATACAGTGCTTCAGCTTCCGCCACCGCAAAATTTGCGCCGTCCAGCACCAGTGTTTTAGCCGCCAGAT
>CAZIQU010000121.1:0-5345 GCA_964541445.1 uncultured Lachnospiraceae bacterium
CTTAGCAGTAAAGGATGCTTCGTCAAAGCTGTCGCGGTAGGGATCAACCCCCTTCGCGTCCGCAGTCTCGCGGGAGATCAGAGCATTGCCGACCTCATCATCGGGATACGAAAGCTGAACATACAGCTTATCACAGGCCATGGAAAAAGCCTTGAGCAAAAGCGAAAAACGGTTGCGGCTGAGTATCGGGAAAACAATACCCATATCACGGCCGCCCAATTTAGCGCGCACATCCGCAGCGATCTGTTCGCAGGTGGCGTAATTACCCTGGGTGCGCGCCACGACCGACTCGGTAATGCCGACGATATCGCCGTCGCTGAGCGTAAAGCCCTCGTCTGCCGACGCCTCCAATATACATTTTACGGTAATGGCGGCAAGATCGTCGCCTTGCCTGAAGATAGGTGTTTTAATGCCTCTGGCGGTAACTCCCGTATATTTCATGTTTATTTCTCTCCTATGAATTTTTGATCAGATATTTATAAAAATCCACTGCCGGCGGCAGCGAACCGACATTGATGCTTTCATTTAAACCGTGTATGCTGTCCATCTGTTCCTGCGTGATAAAAAGCGGTGCGAAGCGTATGCAGTTATCGCATACTTCATTATAAAACTTGGCGTCCGTACCGCCGGTCATTGCGTAAGGCGTAACACCTATGCCCGGGTATATCTCCGTGCAGGCAGCCTCGATAAGTCGAAACCGGTCAGAGGTATGGTCGACGATTTTGCAGGGATAATCACGGTAAAGAGTTTCCGTCTCCAGCCCGAAACGGGCGGCGATAGTGCTGATGAGGGCAATGCTCTCGTCCGGTCCCTGATGATGGATAAAACGCATATTGCCGGTGACGTAAGCTTCCTGCGGCAATACATTGAGCCCTTCGGAACCGCGCGCCGTGGTAAAGGCAATGGTGGTTTTGAGCATGGCGCCGCCCTGAGCGCTGATTGCCGGGAACACCTTCAGCAGCAGCGGCTTGAAAAGCCATATATTGGCGAAAACGAACCGCATGCCGAAGCTCATGTTTGGGGTAAGGCGTCTGAACATCTCCAGCACCGTCTCGTTGAATTTCACCTTGAAAGGATCGTGTTTATCGATATAAGCGATAAATTTTGCCAAACGGGGGATAGGTGTGTTTTTCACCGGTGCGCTGGCGTGACCGCCGTGGCCTCCGGCGATAAATTTAACGTCACCGTAACCCTTTTCCAAGACACCCACCATCGCGTATATACCCTTAACTCCGGCGATGGGTTCCCTTACGATCATTCCGCCTTCGTCTACCAGCATGGCGAGCTTTATATTGTTTTCCTTAAGATAGGCGGCTATTGCCGGTGCGCCGTCGCCCGAGATCTCCTCGGTGCAGCTTGACGCCAGATAAACGTCACATTCCGGCTCGTAACCGGCGGCGATAAGTTCTTCCGCCGCCCGCAGCAGGCAAAAAAGACTGGCTTTGGTATCTGCCGTACCGCGGCCCCACAAAACGCCGCCGTCGATTTCTCCGGCGAAAGGCGGATACTGCCAGCTGCCGCCGGCCGCCACTACATCCATATGGCTCATGAGCAGTATCGGCTCATGGCCGCCGGTGCCGCGCCAGCGGAAAAGCAGGCTGCCGTTGAAGTCGTGCACCTCGCATACGCGGTAAATATTCGGAAATTCTTCTTCCAAAAGATGATGGAAGGCATAAAATTTTTCCCGCGGCATTTCTCCGGCCGCAGAGACAGTTTCCTGCCGTACCATGCGGCTCAGCACAGAGGCATAGCCCTCCGCCCGTTCGTCGTCGGGCAGATCGAGCCGGGCGCCGTACGCCGCAGTGTGTTTTAAGCGCAGCGTCCGCAAAAGACAGACTGCAATAATAATAAGAATTGCCGCTGAAATTAAATAAAAAATCATTGTCGTAATCCTGAAAAAATAAATTTACTGCCCAAATTATACCATACAGAAGCCATAGAGAAGGAAAGAATGGACGAAAACAGAAAAAAAAGCAAAAAACCCTTTAAAAAACGGTGAGATAGGTTTAAAATAATTTTTTATTTAAGCTGATACTTTTTTATTATTTATTTTATGAAAGAGGCGCAACTATGACGGCAAAATACATATTCGTCACCGGCGGCGTTGTTTCCGGGCTTGGCAAGGGCATCACCGCGGCATCTTTGGGCCGGCTGCTTACATCAATGTTGACCCGGGCACAATGAGCCCGTACCAGCACGGCGAGGTATTCGTCACCGAAGACGGAGCGGAAACCGACCTGGATCTCGGGCATTACGAAAGGTTCATCGATGAAGACCTCAACAAATATTCCAACCTGACCAGCGGCAAAGTTTACTGGAATGTGCTCAACAAAGAGCGGCGCGGTGAATATCTGGGCGAAACAGTACAGGTGATACCGCATATTACCAACGAAATAAAGGATTTCATCTACCGTGTCGGTCAGAAGACCGGAGCGGATATAGTCATCACCGAGATCGGCGGCACCACCGGCGACATTGAAAGTCAGCCCTTTCTGGAGGCTATCAGACAAATCTCCCTTGAAGTCGGCAGCAATAATTGTCTCTTTATCCATGTAGCTCTTATCCCCTTTCTTACCAGCTCGGAAGAATACAAATCAAAACCGGTGCAGCATTCGGTAAAGGAATTACGTTCCGCCGGTATTTTTCCCAATTTGATAGTCATGCGCAGCGAGGGCGAAGTAGATGAGGCTACCCGCAGGAAGATTGCGCTGTTCTGCAATGTCAAGCCGGACTGCGTCATTCAGAATACCACCATACCCATATTATACGAAGCGCCGCTGATGCTGGAAAAAGAGAACTTCTCGGGCATCGTTCTGCGCGAGCTGGGAATAGCAGCGCCGGAAGCCGATCTGGGCGGCTGGCGGGATATGATTGAACGTATTAAAAACAGAAAAAAAAGCGTGACGGTAGCCATTGCCGGCAAATATATAAAGCTGCACGACGCCTATCTTTCGGTGGCGGAGGCTCTTAAGCACGCCGGATACGAATGCTCGGCAAAGATCGACATTCGCTGGATCGACACGGAAAACGTTACCGCCGACAACGCCGCCGATATATTTAAGGGCTGCGACGGTATACTCGTGCCGGGAGGCTTCGGCTCCCGCGGCATTGAGGGAATGATCGCCTCAGCCGGGTACGCCCGCAAAAACAATGTGCCGTTTTTGGGGCTGTGCCTGGGCATGCAGATTGCCGTTATCGAGTTCGCCCGCAATGCATGCGGCCTTAAAAATGCCAATTCGGGAGAATTCGACTGCGAAACGCCGTATAAGGTAATAGATTTCATGCCCGGTCAGCATGACGATATCGATAAGGGCGGCACTATGCGCCTCGGCAGTTACCCCTGCGCCGTAAGGCCCGATACCGTTTTGTCGAAATGCTACGGGCAGGCGCTCATACACGAAAGGCACCGCCACCGCTACGAATTCAATAACGATTTTCGGGATATATTCAATGATAACGGCATCGTATTCAGCGGTACATCACCCGACGGCAGCATCATCGAGACGATAGAGGTACCCGGCAACGATTTTTATGTCGGGGTGCAGTTCCATCCGGAATTCAAGAGCCGCCCCAACCGGGCGCATCCGCTTTTCAAGGGCTTTATCGCTGCGGCGCTTGCCCGCAGTGAAAAATAAGTGTTGCGCGCAAACCATTTTACCGTTATAATTCAACTTAAAGATACCCTTTAAGGAGGCAATACAATGGCACTGTTTGATAAGCTTGACGAATTGGCCAAAGCGGCCGGTGAAGGCGCGAAAAAAGCCGGAGAAAAGGCGGGAGCTTTTATTGACGCCAAAAAGATCGATTTTAAAATAGCGGAAAAGAATGAAGAGATCAGGGATCTTAAAGCTCAGCTGGGCGATATATACTGGCAGAAATACGCGGCCGGTGAACAGCTTGATGTGACGGCCGGAGAACTATGCGGACAGATACAGGGCAAGCTCAACGATATCGAAGCACTTAAAGCCGAAGCGGGCAAGTCCGCCGGCGAGACCGGAGCCGCGACAGCAGACGTAAAATTCTGCCAAAACTGCGGCGAAAAGCTGACAGGCGATGCTGCGTTTTGCCCTAAATGCGGCATGAAGGCAAATTAGGAGGCACCGGAATATGTATTGTGCAAGCTGCGGAACGCAGATAGCCGACGGCGCGGCCTTTTGCCCCAAATGCGGGGCGGCGCAGAACGCCGCGACCTCTCCCACGTTCAGTGAAAATTTAAAGGCCAGCGTAGCGCCGGTGGACATGAGCAGACTCAGAGCCGCCGATGAGATCGAGTACGAAATATTCGGCGATGATATGCAGCTGGTGGAAATAGCTCTCGATCCTCAGGAAGCGGTGGTGGCCGAAGCCGGGGCCATGGCTTATATGGAGGACGGCATAGAGATGCAGACGGTATTCGGAGACGCCAGCGGCGCCGACGAAGGCACAGGGTTTTTAGGCAAAGCCGTTTCCGCGGGCAAACGTGCCCTTACCGGCGAAAGTCTGTTTATGACTCTTTTTACCGACAAAGCGTCAACCAAGAAGAAAGTGGCTTTTGCCGCACCGTACCCCGGCAAGATCATACCGGTGGAGCTAAAAGAATTCGACAATCAGGTAATATGCCAGAAAAGCGCATTTCTCTGCGCAGCCAAGGGCGTATCCGTAGATCTGTTCTTAAATAAAAAACTCGGCGTGGGTCTGTTCGGCGGCGAGGGCTTTATTATGGAAAAGATCGTCGGCGACGGTCTGGTATTTTTCAACGCCGGCGGCACTATCATTAAAAAAGAGCTTAACGACGGCGAGACCCTGCGCATAGATACCGGCTGCCTGGTGGCAATGGATGTGACCGTCAATTATGATATTCAGTTTGCTTCTGACATCAAAAGCGGCATATTCGGCGGCGAGGGACTGTTTTTGGCTACACTTACCGGGCCCGGCACCGTATGGCTGCAATCGCTGCCTTTCAGCAGGCTTGCCGCCACCGTGGTCAGCAAAGCCGGAAGCAACTCGGAAGAAAGCAATGCGCTGGGCAAAACTATCGGCGGGCTGTTGAA
The DNA here is from genome assembly GCA_964541445.1 of uncultured Lachnospiraceae bacterium. GTDB lineage: Bacteria > Bacillota > Clostridia > Eubacteriales > Anaerofustaceae > CAZIQU01. Next base: position 5,031 of record CAZIQU010000121.1, read on the forward strand.
GTTCTGAAAAAACGGCAGGCATGTTATGTCACCATCGACATAAGTGACGGATTACCATAGCAATGAAAAAACCGGCGTGTTAATGCGCCGGTCTTAATTTTTAAGCCGCAATACCAATCGGTTTTCTTACTCATCTTTAAGACGCATTCTATGCGAATAGGCGTTTACAACAGTGAAAGTACCGTTATTGTTTTTAATATATTCTGCCCAAAAAGTAATAATACCACGCCGCAAATGAGCAATGCGGTGATTGGTCCCGTCGATAATCAGAAAGACGCCTTCTTTTTCCGCGGCCCCGATAACAGCCGCTACGTC
>CAZIQU010000122.1:0-5345 GCA_964541445.1 uncultured Lachnospiraceae bacterium
ATTGCCGTTGGGGATGCGGCGATCACTATGAAAATAAAGAAAAGTATGCTCAGAGCCGCTATCCTCCTTTATCTGGCTGTGCCGGTCTTTATCTGGCTGTTCGGCTGGCTGAAAATGATATTCGCGGTGCCGCTCGCGGCGGCGCTGGCTGTCGCGCTCGCCGCGGCGTGCCGCGCAAAAGCAGCCGGCGGCGAAGTGATCGTTATCGGCAAAGGTGCCCTTATTGCCGTGGCGGTCATGGCGCTTTTTTTTACATGGATAAGCGGTATCGGCGGCTATTATTACCAAAGCGCCGATTACAACTGGCGCAACGCCATGCTCCGTGATCTTATCGCTTACGATTGGCCGGTGCGCTACGATTACGGCGCCTGCTTCGTTTACTATTTCGCGCTGTTTCTGCCGGCGGCGCTGGCAGGTAAGCTTATCGCCTGGCGGGCGGCATATCTTATGCTTTACCTGTGGTGCGCGTTCGGGCTGACGCTGCTGGCGGTTTGGCTGTGCGGGCGTTTCGGCATTGAAAAAACAAAAAAAGCGGCCTTGCTTTTCGGCGCGGTAATGCTTTTTTCCGGCCTTGATATAGTCGGGGTGCTGCTGCGCAGCATTCTTCTGCCCACTGAGCCTACCGGGCTTTCGCATATAGAATGGTGGGCCTACAATGTGCAGTATTCATCAATGCTCACTCAGTATATGTGGGTGTTTAATCAGGCGCTGCCGGTCTGGCTGATCACCTCGCTGTTTGAAGCGGAGGATGGTTGCCGATATTACGGGCTTTTGGTCATTTTGACGGCGCTGTATTCTCCTTATGCGCTTTTCGGGCTGGCGCCGCTGATGCTGGTTAAGCTGTGCGTTTTCATTAAAGAAAAAAGTTTGCGCAAGGTGTTGAATAATATCTTTTGTTTCGGCAATATATTATGCGTTTTTGCGGTCTTCCCGGCGGAATACCTTTTCCTCTCCAGCAATAATTCCGCGGTGGAAACAGGGGTGAGCTGGTTCGGCGGCGTGCTGCTGCAAAAGCCGGCGTTTGTAATTTTATTCTGCGCTTTTATCATTCTGGAATTTTTAGTCTACTGGCTGCCGCTTTTCCGCGAACGCTGCCGTGAGCCATTATATTGGGCACTTCTCGCTGAAGCCATGCTGCTGCCGTTCTTCCGTCAGGGGCATTCCATCGATCTTTCCATGCGCGGCGCTATTCCGGCTATGTTCATACTCATGCTGTATGTGTTCGACGCGATAGCGGCCGATCGGGTTTGCTTAAGCAAAAAAAACAAAGCCGGCGACGCTTGCTCTCTTCGGGCGAAAAAGCGTTTGGCTGCTTTGCTGGTGTGTCTGTGTATCGGTCTGGCTACACCCGTTACCGAGCAGATAAGGGCGGTAAGCTCGATGGCCAACGCTCATACTCTCTGCCTGAAAGCCGATGTTATCTATACCTTCGGTGTGCGAAACCCCGACTACGCCATTGATGTGCTTATGTATTATGAGGGCAGCCCGTCGCTGTTCTGGCAGTATCTGGCCCGCGGGCGATAAGCGCGGCGGCGATCATGCGGCGTTTTATTCGATCACTTCGATAAGAAAGCTCACCGGTCGGAAACCGTCGTTGCACGAAATCATTGCCGAGCGCGGGTCTTTCATCCAACCGTTGTAAAAATTTTCACCGCCATGTGCCAGTGTTGACACAAAGGGCGCCATGCTGTCCCATGCGCTGTCGCACAGGCCTTCCGGCTTCTTCCCGTCCGCGGATACAAACACCGTGCCCTCGCGCATGTCGCAGGTGTTTTCTATGGGATTTTCATATTTTTTTATCAAGTCATCGTGCCTTGTTTTTTTCATTACGGTAATGCGGCATCGTTTCATTTGCGGCACCTCGTTTTTGTATTCTCAGCCGATACGCGGCAGGCGTATCACGGTATCTGCGGCGAAAAGCAATGCTTCCTTTTCTTCGTGCACGCTTATCACCGTAAGCGGGAAACAGTCCTTTATCAGCGCGGCTATCTTTTCTTTCAGCGCGTCTTCCATTCCCTTGAGCGGTTCGTCCAAAAGCAGTATGTCGCCGCCGTAATTAAGAGCTCTGGCAATAGCCACACGTCTTTTCATGCCGCCGGAAAGCTCATCGACCGGCGTTTGCGCGTTATCGCTCAGTGCCATTGCTTCCAGCCAACGCCGGGCGTCGCCGCCGGAGTTGGCCAGCGCAATATTTTTTTCGGCGGAAATATGTCCGATAAGTCGGTCCTCCTGAAAGACTATCGAGAAACGTTTGCCGTCTGTGCCGGTAATGGTTCCGCTCTGCGGCGTTTCCAGTCCGGCCAGCAGCCGCAAAAATGTTGTCTTGCCGCCGCCCGAGGGCGCAGCTGCCGCCACAATGCCGCCCGTCGGTATTTCCGCGCTGAAATCCGTAAATATATTTTTGCCGCAGGGATAAGCGAAGCTTACTTTTTCGAAGGATATCATGACCTTATACCGCCGAGAAGTTTTTTTATCAGTGCTTCACTGCCGGCGCTGAGCAGCACTACGAGCACAGTCCAGGCAAAGAGCTGCGGCGTCTCCAGATATATTTTTGCCTCGTAAATGTTTTTGCCTATGGAGAGCGCCGGCGTCGCCAGCACCTCGGCGGCGATAGCCGACTTGAATGCCAGCCCCAGTGAGGATATCAGCCCGGCTTTCAATGAGGCGGCGGCCTGCGGCAGATAGATGAAGCGCAGCTTGTCAAGGCGCGAAAAAGAAAAAACATCAGCCATTTCCATCAGCTTGCGGTCCGCGGCGGCCAGCCCGGCAGTGACCGCGCTCCATACCACGGGGGTAACGATAAGCAGGCATACAGCTATCGGCGTGACGCTGCGCTTCAGCCATAACAGCAGCAGTACGATGATTGATGCCACGGGCGTGGCGCGAATGACATTACGCAGAGGCTTAAGCAAAATTTCCGCCAAGGGCGAAAACCCGGTAATAAGCCCCAATATGATACCGGCGGCGGCTCCCGTAAGAAAGCCGACGGTAATTCTGCCGGCAGAAACGAGAGTACTTAAAATATACTCTCCCGAAGGGTCGGCGAGCAATTTCAGCAGCGCTGCCGCCACCGACAGCGGCGATGGCAGAATAAGCTCGCTGCCGACGATTACGGCGGCGAGCTCCCAGATCAGCAGCCAGAAAATAACGGCCGCGGCGTTATAAAACCCTGTTTTCTTTTTTCTCTTATTGAGCATAAAAATCGTCGTCGGGCAGGCTGCCGCCGATGCTTGACGGATCGAAGGAATACAGCACGGAGAGCATTGCCGACAGGTCGGACTTCATCGTCTCGCCGGTAATATATACGATATGGCAGTTGGGAATAGCGGCCTCAGCGATCGCCGCTGACGGAATAATGCTGTTTTCCTCCATGAGGCTTGCGGCTTCCGCCGGGTTCTCATTGACGTAATTTACGGATTCCTCATAATCAGCGAGGAAATTATCGACTGCTTCCTTATTTTCGGCGTAGAAGCTTTTTCGTACCACCAGACAACCCTGTACCAGCTCGGTATCGGTCACCTTGTTCCATTCCGCGGTCAAATCCAAAGCTCTGCTCAGTCCGGTATTTTTCATCTGAGCCGAGGTCGCGGAAGGTTCGGGCAAAACGGCTATATCAACTTCGCCTCCGGCCAGCGCGGTGGCCGCCTCCGTCTGCTCGGCGCGAAAATCCAGCGTGACTTTATCGGTCAGACCGTTTTCGGCAAGCAGATATTTCATTATATATTCAGGCGTGGCACCCTGTCCGGCCATAGTGACTGTGCGGCCGGAGAGATCGGCAAAGCTCTGTACCGCGGTTCCGTTCTCAAGCACATATAATACGCCTAAGGTATTGACGGCTATCACCTGCACGTCGCCCTCCAGCTTATTGTAAAGCACCGAAGCCTGATTGACGGCGACGGCGGCGATATCTATCTCGCCAGATATGAACTGAGCGGCCGTATCCGTCGGTGAACCGGAGAGAGAGATGTTGTAAAGGCCATTATATTCTTCCCGAAACAGTGCGGTCATGCCCATGCCGGTCGGTCCCTGTATGGCGCCGATCTTGATAACAACGGGCGCAGCGTCCTTGCCGCCGTCATCTTTAGCGGCGGAACAGCCGGAAAAGGAACAGGCAAAAAACAGGAAAACGAACAAAAAGGAAATGATGCGTACGATATTCAACTTTTTCATTTTTTAATGCCTTTCTGTAGAGATTATTGCACATGTTTTCCGCTCTTTCAAGTTATTTTTGACCGCCGCATACATTTAAACTCGAAAAACGGCGCCGCAAACGCTATAATAATAACAGTCGTATTCCGACATCATCAATAAACCACTTTTCATAAGGAGATTATCATGGGGGAGACAAAACAGGATGCCTCAAAGGTCTTGTACGGTTTTTTTATTTCATTCAGTCTTATCTGTATCATCACATCATTTTTTGTAGGCGGAACGACATCGCCGTTTGCCGGCTATCGGGCTATACTCACTTCTTCAGAGGTGTATTTGGCTGACGCTGTCGCGATAGGCGGTCTCAACGGTGCGCTGATGAATGTAGGTCTCGTCGGCCTGCTTTCCACCGCGTTATTGCTTTGGGCCGGAGTGAAGCCCAACGGCACTACCATGGGTGCGTTCTTCCTTTCTGTGGGGTTTGCTTTTTTCGGCAAAAACTGTCTTAATGTTCTGCCGATATATTTAGGCGCATGGCTTTATTCCAAGGCAAAGAAAGAAAGCTTTCAAAAATATGCTCACGCGGCGCTTTTCGGCTGCGCTTTGGCACCGGTCGTCAGCGAGTTGATCTTTCCGCGTTTTTATACCGTCAATATTTTTGTCGGCATTCTCAGTGCTGTGATCGTCGGCGCGCTTATCGGCTTTATCTTTCCGCCGTTTTTGGCGCACTGCGCGACCATGCATAAGGGTCACTGCCTTTTCAACGCCGGTCTTGCCGCCGGCTTTATCGGCATGTTCTTCTGCGCGATATACAAGGTCTGCGTTCTTAAGCCGCTCGGTGTTGACGGCGATTACGCTCTCAATAATATAGTTACCGATCCTAATCCGCTCTTTTTCGGCATTTTTGCCGGAGCGATAATGCTGGCGGCGCTCATTGCCGGGTTTATAATCAACGGCGGCAGCTTTAAGGGCTACGGCAGCCTGCTTAAGCGTACCGGTCACGGCTGTGATTTTACCGCTCTGGACGGCCCCGGCTTGGTATTGATAAATTTCGGCGTTACCGGCTTTATCTTCATGCTTTATCTATGGCTGATGAAAGCACCGCTGACGGGCACAACTTTCGGCGCGTTTTTATGTCTGCTCGGCTGGACCGGCAACGGCTCGCATCCGCTGAACACTTTGCCCATCGCTTTGGG
>CAZIQU010000123.1:0-5327 GCA_964541445.1 uncultured Lachnospiraceae bacterium
TCCACCGGCGGCAGCGTGCTTGAGGTGGCGGAAATATTGAGAGCAGCAGGCGCGGAAGTGCTCGGTATTGTAAGCATATTTACATATGGTATGTCAAAGAGCCGCGAAAACATGGCGGCGGCGCAGCTTGCGGATTTCAGCCTTACTGATTTTGATACCGTAGCGGCCGTTGCCGCGGAAGAAAACTATATTGCGCCCGCAGATGTGAAACGATTGATCGCTTTTCGCAACAATCCCGGCGATGAGAGCTGGATAGGAGGTATAGAATGAATCATTTGATTGACATTATGGATCTTTCCACGGAGGAGATAGGCGATTTGATAAAGACGGCCGACGATATTATCGCCTGTCCCGATAAATACCGTGAGGCGTGCCGGTACAAGATTTTGGCGACACTCTTTTTTGAGCCATCAACGAGAACAAGGCTCAGTTTCGAGTCGGCTATGCTCAGTTTGGGCGGTGAGGTGCTGGGCTTTTCCGAAGCGGCATCCAGCTCGGCAGCCAAGGGCGAAAGCGTCGTCGATACGGTGGTGACCGTAGGCTGCTATGCCGATATCATCGCTATGCGCCATCCCAAGGAAGGTGCGCCGCTTGTAGCCTCTATACGCTCCTCCGTACCGATCATTAACGCCGGTGACGGCGGTCACTTTCATCCTACACAGACTCTTATCGATCTTTTGACCATAAGCCACGAAAAAGGACATTTTGACGGGCTTACAGTGGGCGTGTGCGGCGACTTAAAATTCGGGCGCACCGTACATTCGCTGATTGCCGCCATGTCGCGCTACAATAATATCCGTTTTGTACTGATCTCCCCGGAGGAGCTTAAGCTGCCCAGTTTTGTAAAGCAGAAGTATTTGAAGGATAAAAATATTCCTTATACGCAAAGCGCGTCGCTGGAGGAAGTGATCGGCGATTTGGATATTCTCTATATGACGAGAGTGCAGCGTGAACGGTTTTTTAATGAGGAAGATTATCTGCGCCTTAAGGACAGCTATATATTGACGCCGGATAAAATGAGATTGGCCAAAGATGATATGATCGTCATGCATCCGCTGCCGCGTGTCAACGAAATTTCTCCGGCGGTAGATGATGACGCCCGCGCCTGCTATTTCCGTCAGGTACGTTACGGCAAATACATACGCATGGCGTTGATAATGAAGTTACTGGGGGTAACGGTATGAATATAGATTCAATAAAAAACGGTATAGTTATCGATCATATTACCGCGAGTAAGGCGATGCAGCTTTATAATATGCTCGGGCTTGACAAGCTGGATTGCTCTGTGGCAATAATCAAAAACGCGGCCAGCAAAAAAATGGGCCGCAAAGATATAATAAAGATTGATTCTTCGATAGACCTCGATCTTGATGTGCTGGGATATATCTGTCCCGATGCCACCATCAACATCATCAGAGACGGCAAGCTGGCCGAGAAGCGCCATATCGCTATGCCGGAAAAGCTGACGAATATCATTAAGTGCAAAAATCCGCGCTGTATCGTTACGGTCGAGCAGGGCATAGATCATATTTTTGTGCTTGCCGACCGAGAGAAAAAAGAATACCGCTGTCTGTACTGTGATACCAAGGCATCTACGGAAACCTTGTGAACTCGCAATTTTTTTCGGCTTAACGATTAAGCAGCCAGACCGCGTAATTTAAATAGCCGGCAAATGTGATCCATAAAATATACGGTATCTGCATAAAGGCGGCGGCCTTATCAGTGCGGCTGAAGGCTGCCGTCATCAACAATATCAGCACCCATAACAGCAAAAGCCAAATGAAGGCAAAAGCGTATGCCCGCATATTGAAAAAGAATATTCCCCAGAAGAAGTTGACGGCCAGCTGCAGGTAATACAGCATAAGGCCTTTGCTGCGAGCTGATGACGGCGATCGCATATATACGCGTGCCGCGCCGATGCCCATGAGCGCGAAAAGTATGATCCAAACGATTGGAAACAGCATGCCGGGCGGCATGAGCGGCGGTTTTGCCGCCTCAGCCTCAAAGCTCTGCACGTTTTTTTTCGTTAAAAATCCGGAAACGGCACCGACTGCCTCGCTGACGAGAATGAAGATGATATAAATTTTTCGCTTGTTGGTTTTCATACTTAATAATATGCCCAGCCGGCGCCGAGTTATGCTGTAATGTCAACAAACGGTGATTAAAAGCGAGGTGTTTTTTCGAATCAAAAGACCCGTATGTTATTGAGTTTCAACTGCCCGGGCAAAAGTCATTTTTCCGCAGGCTCATCTTTCAATCTTTCGATAATGCCGATCAGCATCAGCATATCTTTATCCGAAAGAGAGTGCATACCTTCAACGGCTTTTTGTACGAGTATGGGCGCTTTGTTCTCGCTGTCGAAAAAAGCCGAAGGAGTAATATGCAGATATTCGCAGATGTATAAAAACTCCGGCAACGACGGCAGCGCGCGCCCTGAAGCGATGCTTTGAATATAGCTTCTGCTGTGTCCCAGATCGAGGCTCATCTTATATTCCGAGACTCCCTGTTTGATACGTAAATCAGTGATGCGTTGTTTGATGAATTCAATATCCAAAAGCCTTACCTCTGTGATGGTTTAATTGTATATTGGTTGCAATGAAAAATTTAACGCTGACAGCGTCAGCTTGTGAAAAAATAAACCGTTAAAAACGGTATATTCGGCACAGCGCGCTGTACGGTATCGGTAAAATGCACGAAAGCCGCTGAAAATCTCCGGCGGGCCGGCGCTTTATGCCGCAGCATAAATACCGCTTGCAGCTGTATATTTGAATTGCTCGCCCATAATAAATAAACATCGGCGTTACACGACGGCATCGCACGCCGTAAATAATTTTGCGCAATATTGCGCTCGGAGACTGACGGCAAAAAACAAAATTACTTTCGTAAAAATATTTATCGTTACCGTTTATAGCGTGCTAAAATGTTGATTTTTAATGTTTAAAAATGTATAATAAAGAGCAAAAAAGAGGACTACGGAAAGACAGTGAATGGTTTCATGAGTAAAAAAGAGGAATACCTGGAAAAGATATCTCAGCGCGGCGACCATTACGGCGATAATGGCGGATTGAACAGCCTTTTGGCTTGGTGTAAGAAGGTGAGCTTACAGGATGTTACCGAAGAAGAAGCCGGTCAGTTCCTTCGTGATCCGAATTCAGTATATGAGGTAAATCAGCAAATTACCGATTATTAAAAAAACCGCCGCAGCGGTTTTTTTCTTATCGTATAAAATTGGTTCGGGCGGACGGCTCGCTCGCCGGTAATTGTACACCGGCATTTTTGCCGGCTTCTATACATTTCAGCAGCCATGCCATGTTTTTTCCCAATGTGCGCATGGTCTGCATGCCTTCCAGATCCTGCTTTACCTCATCGGGAGTGTTACCGTGGACACTGTTCCAATACTGCGATGATACCACCGGCATCTGTGCAATGGTAAAATATTTTATCAGCTGTTCGAATGCGGCGCTTGCTCCGCCGCGACGGCAGCTGACAACAGCGGCAGCCGGCTTGAATTTCATTGCGGCGTTGCCGAAGAATACACGGTCCATCAGTGAAGTAATCTGCCCGCTGGCCGCGGCGTAATGCACCGGTGAGCCGACAATCAGAGCATCGGCCTCATTAAGCTTGGCAATTACCTCGTTTACGCAGTCATCGTCAAAGTTGCATTTGCCGCTTGTGCGCTTGCCGCATTTAGAACAGCCCATACAGCCGCGGATCGGTTTTGTGCCGGTCTGAAAAATTTCCGTTTCAATTCCGGCGCTGTTCAGCGCGTCAGCCGCCTCACGCAATGCCGTGTAGGTGCAGCCTTCGGCGTGTGGGCTGCCATTAAGCAACAGTACTTTCATCCGTTTCTCCTACGCTTTTTTTATCTTTAATTTTTTACGCTCGAAGGAACTCTGCTTTATCCAGTACCAGATACTGCAGGTCACAAATAAGCTGGAATAGGCGCCGCTGATAAAGCCGACCATCATCGGCAGGGTAAACTGTTTAATCGAATCGACGCCGCATATGTAAAGTGCGCCAATCGCCAGAAGCGTCGTCACCGTTGTGTAGATCGTGCGCTTGAAAGAACGCGTCAGACTGTCATTTACCAGCCCGGCAAAATCATCGCGCGAGTGCTTCTTTTTCTCTTCACGCACTCTGTCGAATACCACGATGGATGAGTTGATCGAGTAGCCAAGAATCGTCAGAATGGCGGCGATAAACGAGCTGTTTACCGGCAGCTTGAAAAGCGCGTACGCACCGACGACTATGAGTATATCGTGTATCAGGGCTATGATGGAAACGATACCGGCAAGGAACTCAAAGCGTATGGTTATATAGATAAGTATACAAACGATCGTTATTGCCGAAGCTTCTATGGCCTGTTTTTGCAGGTCTTTGCCGATTGTGGGGCTGGTGGCGTCAAATGAGAGTAAGTCCTCATCTGTGAGCCCGTAAGCCGCCTTAAAGTCGTTGAATATCTCATATTTTTTTTCATCGGTAAAGTCGATGCCGCTGGTGATAATTACCTGTGTGCCCGACGTTGAACCGCTGGTTATTGCCGCGTCAGGGTCATACTTGTCCATTATCTGTTTTATCTCAGCGGTGGTAAATTCACGGTGCAGCTCAAACTGTGCTATCGAGCCGCCTTTGAAGTCGGTACCCACATTAAAGCCGTTTATGATCATTCCCGCTATGCCGATAATAATCAGCGCGGCGGAAATAAGCAGGTATTTTTTAAAGTCCTTCGCAATATTCACGGATAGTTTTCCCATTATTTGGCCTCCTTGATGCGGCCTGTAAGCACTTGTCCGCCGAAAAGATCAACTATGGCTGTGACCAGCCTCTTGGTAATAAATACGGCAGTGAACATACTGACAAGAACGCCGATTATCAATGTAAGAGCGAAACCTCTTATCGTGCCTGAACCGAATAAGAACAGCGCCGCGCCGGCGATGATCGTGGTGACATTGGCGTCCAGCACCGTAACAAAAGCGCGTGAAAAGCCGGAATTAATCGCCGCCATCGGAGATTTTCCGAGCTTGAGTTCTTCTTTTATGCGCTCGAAAATTATTACATTGGCATCTACCGCCATACCGATCGACAGCACGATACCGGCAATGCCCGGCAAGGTGAGCGTAACACCGAGAAGCGCCATGATATACAAAAACAGTACTATATAAATAGAGAGCGCGATATCCGCGGCAATGCCCTGGGCGCGGTAAAATATGAGCATAAAGATCAATACCAGCACAACGCCGATAATACCGCCCTTGATGCCGCTTTGAAGGGAATTCTGTCCGAGAGACGGGCCGATCGACTGTGCCTGTACTACCTCGAAATCAACG
>CAZIQU010000124.1:0-5267 GCA_964541445.1 uncultured Lachnospiraceae bacterium
GCAGCTGCCTCTGGCGGATTGTCTGCGCATCGTCGATCAGATCGCGGCGTGCGGAATACGGCAGGTGGATATAACCGGCGGTGAACCGCTGGTGCGCGGCGACTTCTTTGAGATCGTCAAGGCGCTTACGGAACACCATATCACTATTCGTATTATTTTTACCAACGGCAGCCTTGTGGACGAAAAATTTCTTAAGACCCTTAAAGAGTATGATCAGTCACCGGCATTTCAGCTTTCCTATGACGGTTACGGTCATCACTCATGGCTGAGGAATGTGCCCGGCGCCGAGGACGAGCTGCAAAAAGCGATAGAGCTTCTCTATAAAGAAAAATTTAGGTACAGCTGCGCTATGTGCATCCATAAAGAAAACGCCGATTCGCTTGCCGATACCGTGCGTTATCTGGCATCAAAAGGCTGCTTGGGTCTCAGACTCAATACACCGCAGGAGCTCGGCTCATGGAAAGAATATTCCGAGCAGTACGCCCTCAGCTGGCAGGAGGCTTGGGATATTTACAAGGCATATATTCCGCAGTTTTTTATGGAAAAGATGCCTATTTCGCTTGAGCTGGACGGCTTCTTTGAGTGTAAGGCCGGTTCTGCCGATTATAGGGTGAGCTATGTTCATCATGCGAGTGAAAAAGATGACTTATCTAAGCTGCCGTATTGTGAAAGCGTTAAATACAATGCCTACATAGATGCCGAAGGCCGGCTTGTTCCCTGTATGGGCTTTGCCGATAACCCATTGGCGGACAAATTCCCCAGTTTGCTCGCCGATGACTGGAAAAAGGCCAGTTGGGATTCCTTCTATTCGGAGGTCGTCAATACAAAAATACAACAGATGATCGACTTTAATCCCGAATGTCAGGGATGTGAGCATATAAACCGCTGCTGCGGCGGATGTATGGTTGAAGGAACAACCGCGGACGGCAACTGGCTGCATTATGATCCGCATTGCTGCTGGTTTCACAAAAATGTGGGCGAAGCCGCCGTGAGAAAAATCGCTGATGACGCCATAGCACTGTACGCCGCCGATGTTAAGGCGAAGGAGGATGCGGAGAAAGCCGCGAAAAAGGCAAAACGCCATTCAGGCATGCAGGATGAAAAGCAATTATAAAACAGAGAGGAAGATTCATTATGAAACAAACTGAGATGGAACGGTTGGAGAAAGATCTCAAAGAAAGTAAAGATTTGCAGGCTAAGTGGGAGGAAGCGATAGAAACCGCTTCAAAAAGCGGCGTCGAATCAGACGGTGAAGCCATGGTAAAGGCTGCGGAATCATTTGGCTATACCATTGATATTGCCGAACTGGAAAAAGTCGCTGCCAAAGCGCAGGAGCTGTCGGAGGAAGAGCTGAGCCAAACAGTGGGCGGCACATCCGGCCGCGGCGAGGACGAGTACGGCCATGATAACACCTGTGTGACGGCGTGGCACTGTTGTCTGGTAACATGTCATACGGAAACCGAAGATAAGAGAGCGACCTGCTTCAGCGACTACATATGTGTATATATATTTAAAGATCCGGTCGCGGCTAAAAGGCACTAGCAGGCTGCTCGTGGCTTACGCGCTGTACGCCGCCGCGGTCTGCTTAAGCGACTGCGTATGCACATATATAAAATACAGTAGAAAAGCATAGCAGGGCGGCAGCGGATACTCCGCCGCTGCCCTTTGCCGCATTTACGGCATCGGCAACGGTCGAACCTATGCCGGTAGAGAATCCGCCGTAAAAGGAACAGACTTCATTTACCTGCCGGCCGTTCGCGTGATATAATCAAGCCGATAGGGAGGTAAATAAAATGACAATGATAACGGTGAGCGGCAAGGCGCATCTCAGCGTGCCGGCGGATAACATACAAATGCGCTTCACTCTTTCAACTCTTAATAAAGATTACGGCGCGGTGACCGCCGCGGCGGGAGAGGCGCTTGATGAGCTGCGCAATGCCCTTTTGGGCGAGGGCTTTGCGGCAGACGATCTGAAAAGCAGCGATTTCAGCGTGACGAAAAGCTATAAAAACGAGCGTGCCGACAACGGTGAATACCTGCAGGTATTTGAAGGATATGTATGTGCGCATTCTCTCAATGTGGAATTTACGCTCGATACCGAAAGGCTTGCCCGCATTATTGCGGCTGTCGGCGGCTGTAAGGCGGAGCCGCAGTTCGATTTGTATTTTACGGTGGCGGATGCCGCCGCGCTGCGCCGACGGTTGATAAAAGCGGCCTATAAAGATGCGCTCGCGGCTGCCGGCGTGTTGGCTGAGGCTGCCGGCAAGAAGCTTGGAGAACTCAAAAATATCGAGTATGGTTCCGCTTCTGATGTTTTTCGTTCGGAGACATCTTTTGCCGTGGAACACGGCATACGGGCGAACCTCTGCGCCGCAGCGGTGGATATCGTGCCGGAGGACATCAGCGCCGAGGAAAGCGTTCGCTGCGTCTGGGAAACAGAATAACCGCGAATATATTGAATGCAAATATTGCATCGGGCGCGGCCTGTGCTATAATATAATCGTCTTCAGGGCAGGGTGAAATTCCCGATCGGCGGTATAAAGTCCGCGCGCGTAAGCATGAACCGGTGAGATTCCGGTACCGACGGTAAGGCGCGCCGTATATTTGCGGCAGCGTCGAGTCCGGATGAAAGAAGAGAAATCTTTTTTTGATGAAAAAGTCCCCGAATTCAGGGGGCTTTTATTTTTGGGTAAAGCGCGATAACCGTGCTGTGCAGATAATCAGGCGCGTCAGGGGCTTTTCCCGAAAGGTTTCAGCCGGAAGACATATTTTTTTCGGAGGTTCGCAAAATGAACAGTAAAACAAAAAAACTTGTACTTATGGCAATGCTGGCGGCCTTGGCCTACATCGTTATGGTAGTCGGCCGCATACCTATTTCCACGGTATCGTTTCTCAAGTACGACCCGAAAGATGTGGTGATCACCGTCGGCGGCTTTATTCTCGGCCCGGTATCGGCCTTCATCGTTTCTTTGGTGGTATCGCTCATCGAAATGGTCACGGTCAGCGAAACGGGGCCGATCGGCGCACTGATGAATGTCCTTTCCACCTGCGCCTTTGCCTGTACGGCCGCCGCTGTCTACAAAAAAAACAGAACGCTCAAGGGGGCTGTCGTCGGGCTTGTTTCGGGAGTGATACTGATGACGGGTATCATGCTTTTATGGAACTACTTTATCACACCCATATATATGGGCTATCCGCGTGAGGCGGTCGCCGCCATGCTGGTTCCGGTATTTCTGCCCTTCAACCTTATCAAGGGCGGCATCAACGCCGCCGTTACCATGCTGATATACAAACCGGTGGTGACGGCTCTGCGCCGACTGAAGCTGGTGGATGAGCCCAAAACCGCGGCTAAAAAAAACTCCCGCGGCGGTATCGTGCTCATATCTCTGTTTGTGCTTGTGAGTTTGGTGCTTGTGATTCTCATAATTAAAGGGATAATATAATTTAAAGTGGCGGCATGATTTAAAAAGAGGCTCACTCGGTCACAGCCTGCGCAGGCAGGTGATCGGGCGAGCCTCTTTTATGTTCGTTAATATCTGCCGATGGGCGGCTGCGTATATTCAGGCAGCGGGCATATATATTTGCCGCCGTTTTTAAGCTTGAGCTCCGCCTTGGCCGCGGCAATCGCCTCAGGGCGCTCGTAGGTGAGCAGCACGGCCAGCGCCATGACCTCGGCGGCCGTAAGCATGCCTTTTATGCCGATATCGCTGCCGGAAAAGGAGGTATTCTGCCATGTATGGCCGACATTGCCGATGCAGGCGGTGGCGACATTTATATTTACGGTAGGCACCGCGTAGCCCACATCGCCCACATCGGTCGAACCGGACTCATATTTTTTATTGCTCTCACGAAAAGAATGCACTTCACTGTCCAGAGGACGGCTCATGATCTCTTCATATTTATTTTCCGGCCAATATTCGCCGAGATTTTCTTTTATGTCCTTCAGTGTGCTGCGGCTGTATGTGCGCAGCATGGCGGCGGCAAAGGCATAATCTTTTTCGTCCCACTGCGGCGCGCCTGCGGCGCTGAAAGCTTCATCGGCAGTTTTCGCCAAAACGCTATTGGGCGTATAATCCGAAAAAGCCATGGTTATCTCGTAATTCATTTTCGTTTCCGTCATCAGTGCCGCGCCCTTGGCAATATTTACTACACGCGCAAAAAGCTCCTGCATATTGGCAACCTTCGGCGCGCGCACCTCATATTTGATTACGGTATGATCCTGCACTACGTTCGGCGCGGTACCGCCGGCATCGGCGTAAGCGTAATGTACGCGCGCCGCGTCGATCATATGCTCACGCAGATAGTTTACGCCGATATTCATCAGCTCCGCCGCGTCGAGGGCGCTGCGGCCCAGATGCGGCGCGCCGCCGGCGTGCGCGGCGATGCCGTCAAAGGTAAAATTTGCGCCCATTATGGCGACAGAGCCGCCGGACTGTACTTCATTTATTGTCGCCGGGTGCCATGTGTAGACAAAGTCAACATTGTCAAAATATCCGGCGCGGGCTATAAACTGTTTTGAGCCGGCGCCCTCTTCGGCCGGACAGCCGAAATATATTATTTTGCCGTTGCGACCGCTGCTCTGCAGATATCGTTTTACGGCGACAGCGGCGGTAAATCCGCCGGCGCCCAGCAGGTTGTGCCCGCAGCCGTGCCCGGGCGCACCGGCTGTCAGCGGTTTTTTTTCACCGCAGGCGGCCTGTTGGCTGAGCCCGTCCAGCGCGTCATACTCGCCTAAAATACCGGCGACGGGCTCCGCCGTGCCGGAAGCGAATTCCGCAGTAAACGCCGTAGGTATACCGGCAATATTTTCGGTAACGGTAAAGCCTTCGCGGCGAAACGCCTCCTCGAGAGCGGCGGCGGACTTTTCCTCTTTATAGGCCAGCTCGGCGTATCCCCATATGCGCCGTGCGAGCTCCGTGCCGGTATCCGCCAGCTCGGCTACTGTCTTTTTTACAAAATCTGCTTTTTCCATATTGTTATACGCCTCTTTTTATTTATACTCACAGCACTTTGCTGAGAAATTCAATGGTACGCTTTTCCCGCGGGCAGGAGAATATCTCCTCCGGGCTGCCGTCCTCACGGATTATGCCGCCGTCCATGAAAAGGACTCGGTCGGCCACTTCGCGGGCAAAAGCCATTTCGTGTGTCACTATCACCGTAGTCATGCCGCTTTTAACCAGATCGGCCACTACATCCAGCACCTCTTTAACCATTTCCGGGTCAAGTGCCGATGTCAGTTCGTCAAACAGCATGGCTTCCGGCTCCAT
>CAZIQU010000125.1:0-2148 GCA_964541445.1 uncultured Lachnospiraceae bacterium
AGTGGCGCTGTCGCACGCTTTTTACCCGCAGCCGGAGCGCTCAATGTGGATACGCTCGGCGGTCGATCTTTTTAAAAACCCCGATACCGGCGATGTTGAAGGTTTTATTTATGCCCGTGATCTCACTAATGAGCACATGCTCGGTCTGCTTATGAATACAGTGGTCGATGTCGGCTACGATTTTATTGTGGCCATTGAACTGAGCACCGGGGTTTATCGAACTTTTATCGCCAATGAAGGTGTGACTACGGCTTTTCATGACAGCGGCATATACGACGAAGACACGACAGTTCGTGAGCTGCTTACCGTTATCCACCCTGACGATCGGGCGGCGGCTTTTGAGCGTATGTGCCTGCCCTCTATCATAAAGGAACTTGAGGATCGGCCGTACTCTGAATTCCGTTACCGCACAATAAAAGACGGCGAAGTACGCAATAAAAAATGCATTATGGCTTATCTTGAAGCCGGCCGCGAACATATAGTTATATTTCGTATGGATGAGACCGGTACCGTTATTTCGATGCAGGCGGCGCTGGAGGCGGCGCAGAAGGCCAATGAGGCCAAAAGTGAGTTCCTTTCGCGCATGAGTCACGATATACGCACACCGATGAACGGTATCATCGGCCTTACGCGTATGGCGCGCGAAACTGACGATGTCGGTGCTATACACGGCTACCTCGATGAGCTTTCCGCTTCCAGCTTGTACCTTCTCGGTTTGCTCAATGATGTTCTGACCATGTCCAAGATAGAAGAAAACAAAATTCAGCTTGTGCCAAAGTATGTAAAGATCGCCGATTTCCTTGCGGCTATACTGCCGGTCATCCAGTCACAGGCCGAAGCGAAGGGCGTACTTTTTTCGGCTGACTGCACTGACGATGTGCCTTATCAGTATTTCGATCCGCTGCGAGTGCAGCAGATATTGCTGAACCTGCTTAATAACGCCGTCAAATTTACGCCTGAAGGCGGCACGGTGCACTATGAGTATTCACATCGGCAAAGCGGCGGCAAGCTGTATTGTCACCATGTTATCACCGATACCGGCGTGGGCATGAGCCGCGAATTTATGAAAGAAATGTTTGTTCCCTTCTCGCAGGACGCCAATACGGAGAATAATACCGGCACGGGGTTGGGGCTTTCAATCTGCAAGAGCTTTATCGAGCTCATGGGCGGCACGATCGCGGTTGAAAGCGCGCCGGGAAAGGGCAGCACCTTTACCGTGGATATACCGACAGCGGCGGCTGATGAGGAGAGGTACCTGCGGTCGATACAAAAGGCGGAGAGCGGCACAGTCAAAACGCCGGTCGCCGAATTGGCCGGAGCGCATATCCTTTTATGCGAGGATAACCGCATCAATGCGCTGATTACAAAAAACCTTCTGGAAAAGTACGGCTGTATCATGGACAGAGCGGAAAACGGCCGGTTGGGAGTCGAGCGGTTTAACGCTTCCGAAGAAAATTTTTACGCTGCTGTGCTGATGGATATTCGTATGCCGGAGATGGACGGGCTCACTGCCGCCCGTGCCATACGCGCGCTTGAGCGTGACGATGCGCGCAGTGTGCCTATCATCGCCATGAGCGCCAACGCCTTTGAGGAGGATATCCGTAAAAGTGAGGAGGCCGGCATCGACGCTTATCTGGCAAAGCCGATAGATGCGCAGGCTCTTTACGATATTCTTGCTCTGTATCTGCAAAAGCGAAAAAAGTAAAGCGTCACGGCGGTAAAAACCGGCTTCGCGCCGGCACGCCGACGCTTTATAAAGAAATTTATAACTGTGTTGAATTCTCACATTTCGTGAGCTATACTTGTATTTGAACATTATTCAGCAAAACAGGAGCACAGCTATGGTCAGAAAAGCGTCGGCTGAGGCGGGTAAGCGCGAAGAAATCATCACGGCCGCCACCGCGTGCTTTTTCGAGAAAGGCTTCGACGGAACTTCCGTGCGCGCCGTTATGAAACGGGTCGGCGCCGAAGCCGGACTTTTCTATTACTATTTTTCCTCGAAGGATGAAGTATTCGACATCGCCGTCAAGCGTTTCACCGAGAGCTATCGCCGCGGGTTTGAAGAGGTCATGGTGCGCGGCCGTCAGGCACCGCGTGAGGCAATGAGCGATTTTTTTGAGTTTATACGGGTCTCTACCTCAGAGTTTC
>CAZIQU010000125.1:2158-5262 GCA_964541445.1 uncultured Lachnospiraceae bacterium
TCGCGTCCGATATGCCGATAAGCTTCATTGGAGCATGCGTCGTGCCATAAGGGAACAGGCGCTGGAGATGATGGAGCCGTATCTGGAACAGATAATAGATCTGCTTATCGGCAGCGGTATGCCCGCGCCGCCGGTGGAACGCCGCGTTTTGGCGGTTATTCTTGCCCGCGGCATCGGCAGCGTGATACTCAGCAGCGAAAGTGACGCGTATGCGGCCGCGCTGCCGGAAATGAAAAAGGCCGTACGCCTGCTGCTGGGCTCGCCGCCGTTTCCCGAAGATATCGGCGGTGCTGCTCGATATGCCCCGCCGTTTGCTTACCGCATCATCCGTCTCATCGATGAGCCGTGGCGGAAAGACTCTATGGCGGCCTGGTTTCATGCTAAATGGGGCATACCTGAGGAAGCGTACCGCGAGAGCATGGAAGAATGCCTGAGCGGCCGCGCGGCTGTACCGCAGTGGTATTGCGTCATGGCCGCGGGCGAGATTGCGGCCGGCATAGGCGTTATCGAAAATGATTTTCATGACCGCACGGATCTGTCCCCGAATGTATGCGCCGTCTATGTTGAAAAAAAATATCGTGGCCGCGGCATTGCCGGTCAGCTGCTCGATTTCGTCTGCGCGGATATGCAGGCGCGCGGCATAGATACGCTTTATCTGCTGACTGATCATACATCTTTTTATGAGCGTTACGGCTGGCAGTTTAACTGCATGGCGAAAAACGACGGTGAAGATACTATGTCGCGGCTGTACATACACCGTCAATAAAACCGCGCCGGCATATCTCGCCGGAAAAGATTTGGGAGGATTATGAACCATGTATCACGGAAGATTTAAAGGTACCCATTACGAGGCCGGTTTTCATTACGGCAGCCTGCTGAGGGCGCACGGCAATATAATAAACGGCAGCCCGACTTTTGAGATAACCGCAGAGTTAAAAGCCTTTGCCGCTGATTGTGTGCCGGTATATAAAGAAATACTATCCCGAGGTTTGGGAGGAAATACAAGGTATGGCGGACGGTCAGGGCAGCCCGGCAGAGAGGATAACCGAGCTGTTGTTCCCGATGTATTGCTTCAAGCCGCAAAATCACTGTACCGCTTTTGCCGTTGCTGACGGTGAAAATATTATACTCGGCAAGAACAGCGATTTTTTGGTAAGCCTCGAAAAGCTGTACATGAACTGCTTGTACGCGCTGGAAGGGGTGTACGGTTTTAACGGCAACACGACGGCATTTATTCAGATAGAGGACGGAATGAACGATCAAGGTTTGGCTGCTGCGCTTACATTTCTTTACCCGCACACCAACAAGCCGGGGCTCAACGCCGGTATGCTGGTGCGCTATATCCTCGAGAAATGCGCAAGCACAGCGGAGGCTGTTGCGGCGCTGAAAGAGCTGCCCATTGCTTCCGCGCAGACCGTCACCCTGGCAGACAGCCATGGCGAAATTGCCGTTGTCGAGTGCAATCCCGTCAGGCTCGAGGTGATACGCCCGGCCGAGGGTGCACGTTTCGTTGCGGCAGCCAATTGTTTTAATTCCGCCGCTATGGCCGAGTTTCGCACGCCGCCCGAGATAGACAGCTGGCGTTCGGAAGAACGATACGCTTCGGCCGCCGCCGCGCTTAAAAATCATCGCGGAAATTATTCACTGTCCTTCTGTGCCGACATACTTTCCGGCAAGTACGGCTTCATCTGTCAGTATGACCGCAAAAAAAATGCCGATACGGTCTGGTCGGCGCTCTATGACGCCAAGGATAAACGCTTTTACCGTGTGGAGGGAAACCCGTCGCGCAAACATTTTAAAGAGGACACGCGGACATTGCGCCGAAAATCAGAGTAATCGCGGCCGCGGCAAAAAAGATTTTATAAATTTTTTATAGCTTAACATGAAGGAAGAAAATACGATATGATGACCGAGAAGATATTAAGAACGCCGCGCGGCGATGTGCATTATTGGTTAAACGAAAATTATGTTTCCGGACGGCGTACTTTGGTGATGCTGCACGGGCTTACCGCCGACCATACGCTTTTTGACCGCCAGACGGAGTATTTTGCCGGCAGCAGCAACATTATCGTTTGGGATGCGCCGGCGCACGGCCTTTCGCGCCCGTACGGCGATTTCAGCTATCCTAACGCGGCGGATGATCTGAAAGCGATACTTGACGAAAACGGCATTGCCGCGGCGGTGCTGATCGGGCAGTCTATGGGCGGTTATATAAGCCAGTCGTTTTTGCTGCGCTATCCGCAGTCAGCGGTCGCTTTTATCGGTATAGATACATGTCCTTACGGCAGCGTTTATTATTCGCGTGCCGATATGTGGTGGCTGCGTCAGGTCGAGTGGATGTCACGTCTTTATCCGCTGAATAGTATGAAAAAAGCGATAGCCGAACAGTGCACCTGTACGGAATATGCCCGCAGCAATATGATGACGGCGCTGGCGCCTTACGGAAAAGATGAGCTGTGCCGGCTGATGGGTATCGGTTACGCCGGGTTTCTTGCCGATAATCAGGACTTAAACATACAATGCCCAACGTTGATAATCGTCGGTGAGCATGACAAGACCGGCAAGGTGCGCCAATATTGCCGCGCCTGGGCGAAGCAAACAGGATTTCCTCTTTATACGGTAAAAAATGCGGCGCATAACGCCAACGCGGATAACCCCGAAGATATTAATAAGCGCATTGAAGTATTTTTGCAGGATAACGGCATCTGCTGATGCGCCTGTAAGCGCAGCGGGTATTGTTTATAATGAATACGATGGGAAAGATAAGGTTTTTATCAAAATCGGAGGATATTGATATGGAATATGAACACGAGGCTCTTGAATCGGTTATGGCTGCGGAGCATGACAATATCTGCGAGCTGACCGCCTTAAAAGGCGGACGCACTGTTTTGGAGCTTTACCGCCACGACTATCAGCCCGGCGACGCTTTGAATGTGATGTCGGTAACAAAGAGCGTAGTATCTCTGCTGGTAGGTATTGCCATAGATAAGGGTTATATTGAAAGCAGCGAGCAGAAGGTGCTGGATTTTTTCCCTGATTACGCGATAAAACGCGGCGAGAAAACCATACATGACGTGACGCTGCATCATTTATTGACGATGACA
>CAZIQU010000126.1:0-3257 GCA_964541445.1 uncultured Lachnospiraceae bacterium
CCTGTTGCGCTCCGGCGCCAAAACCGCCCTCGGGCTGCGCGCCGCCTTGTTGCTGCTGCGCATACATCTTCTGCGCTATCGGATAAAATGCCTCCTGTACCTTGTCGGTAGCCTGCTTCATTTCCTCCGTATCCTCGCCGTTCATAACCTCACGCAGGTGCTTGATAGCGTCCTCCACCTTGGCTTTTTCATCGGCAGATGCTTTATCGCCGGCTTCCTTTAGCGATTTCTCGGTTTGATAAGCCGTCGAGTCGGCGTTATTGCGGGCATTGATCAGCTCCTCACGCTTTTTATCCTCATCGGCATGACTCTCAGCCTCGCGCACGGCCTTGTTAATCTCGTCATCAGACATATTCGTAGACGACTGAATCACCACATTCTGCACATTGTTAGTCGCCATATCCTTGGCGGATACACTGACGATGCCGTTGGCATCGATATCGAATGTGACCTCGATCTGCGGAATTCCGCGGGGTGCCATCGGGATGCCGGAAAGCTGGAAGCGGCCTAGTGTTTTATTGTCGGCAGCCATCTTTCGTTCGCCCTGCAGCACATGTATATCCACCGCCGTCTGATTATCAGCCGCTGTTGAGAATATCTGGCTCTTTTTGGTCGGTATAGTGGTATTTCTGTCAATGAGTCTGGTAAACACACCGCCCAGAGTTTCAATACCGAGCGAAAGCGGCGTTACATCAAGCAGCAGCACATCTTTCACATCACCGGCAAGCACGCCGCCCTGGATAGCCGCGCCGATAGCGACACACTCATCGGGGTTAATGCCCTTAAAGGCGTCTTTTTGCGTGATCTTGCTTACAGTTTCCTGCACGGCCGGCACACGGGTGGAGCCGCCTACCAATATGACCTTATTGATCTCATTTATTGACAGACCGCTGTCTTCGATAGCTTTTTTGACCGGACCGGTGGTTCTGTCGATCAAATCGGAAACGAGGTCTTCAAACTTCGCCCTGGTTATTGTCATATCAAGATGCTTCGGGCCTTCCGCGGTGGCGGTAATAAAGGGCAGGTTTATGTTGGCCGATGTCGTGCTGGAAAGCTCGATCTTGGCTTTTTCCGCCGCCTCTTTAAGCCTCTGCACCGCCATTTTGTCGGCCGACAAATCTATGCCGTTTTCTTTTTTGAACTCACTGATAAGGTACTCCATCAGGCGCTGATCGAAGTCGTCGCCGCCCAGATGAGTATCGCCGTTTGTAGACAGAACCTCAAACACACCGTCGCCGAGCTCGAGTATGGAAACATCAAAGGTGCCGCCGCCCAAATCGTAAACGAGTATCTTCTGGCTTTCTCCCTTATCGAGGCCATAGGCAAGAGCCGCGGCCGTAGGCTCGTTGATTATACGCAGTACTTCAAGTCCGGCTATCTTGCCGGCGTCCTTGGTCGCCTGCCTCTGGCTGTCGGAGAAATAAGCAGGAACGGTTATGACCGCTTTAGTGACGGTCTCGCCCAAATAGCTCTCGGCGTCCTTTTTCAGCTTCTGCAGTATCATCGCGGATATTTCCTGCGGTGTATAGCTCTTTGAATCGATATTCACCTTGAAGGTGGAGCCCATATGTCTTTTTATGGAAGATACCGTTCTGTCGGGATTGGTCACGGCCTGATGCTTAGCTACCTGGCCGACAAGTCTTTCACCGTCCTTGGTAAAAGCCACCACCGACGGAGTAGTTCGCGCGCCCTCCGCATTGGGGATGACGACGGGTTCGCCGCCCTCCATAACGGCGACACATGAATTTGTGGTACCTAAATCGATACCGATGATTTTTTCTTTACCCATAATGATTATTTCCTCCGAAATCTATCTATATTTTATTCACTTTGACCATAGAAGGTCTCAACACTTTGTCTTTATAAGTATAACCGCGCTGCAGTTCGGCTGTTATCTCATTATCCTCTTTATTCTCTTCACAGCCGGTCATCACCGCATTGTGAAAATTAGGATCGAACTGTTTGCCTACCGCCTCAATCGGCGTAAGTCCGTCGGCGGAAAGAATGTCATCCAACTGTTTGGCTACCATCTTTACACCGTCATAAAAAGCCTTATCTTCCGTCTGAGTTTCCAACGCCCGCGAAAAATTGTCCAATACGGGAAGCAGCTTCGTCAAGATGCCGCCTACCGCATACGCGGAAGCTTCAGATCTTTCTTTGGCGGCACGCTTTTTAAAATTATCGAAATCCGCGTAAAGCCGCAGGTAACTGTCGTTAAGCTCCGTCAGTTTATGTGCCATGGCTTCATCGAGCGTTACTTCCGCCGTTTCGGCATCCGCAGCGGCAGTCTCAGGCTCAACGGCTGTTTCGTCGCTGTTGTTTTCATTGGCAGGCTCCCCGGGCTTCGCTCCCTGCGTCGTTTTTTTCTCTTCGCTGTCTTGCTGTTCGTTCTTCAGTTTTTTTTCTTTATCTCCCTTGTTCTCAGAAGTCAATCATTGCCTCCTATCGTCTCATCAATGTGTTTAGTGAGCTCTCTTGTCAATATTTGCATCGTCGATACGCAGTAATCGTAATCGATACGTGTCGGCCCGACTATACCTACCGTGCCGATCGGCCTGCCGTTAAGCTTGTATGTAGCGGTCAGCACCGAGCAGTCATCCAGCTCTTCCATACCGGTTTCCTTGCCGATCTTGATGTTTACGCCGTCATCATCCATTTCGTACAGCAATCTTGATAAAAGATCCTGACGGTGCAGAGCCTCCAAAACCCTGGTAGCTTTGTCCATGTTTTGGAATTCCGGATACCTGAACAGCTCGGTAATGCCCTTGGAATAGACACGCATCTGCTTATCCTGGCTGATCAGATTTTTGATCGCCTCGACTATCTCGCCCAAATGCTTCTGTTCGTCGGCGGATAGAGAATCAAATCCGGCGGTGAAATTGTTTACAACCAACTCCGTCTGCATATCCTTTATGCAAATGTTCAGAAAGTTATTGATCTTTTCGATTGAACCGTTTTCAATGTCGCCGGAGAGCCGCAGCTCACCGTTCTTTACCAGGCCTTCCCTCGTTATCACTACAATCAAAATACGTTCGTGCTCAATATGAATCAGTTTTATATCTTTTATATTAAGCCCCGCGATATTCGGAGCGGTAACAAGCGATGTTAAATTGGTCAGCTTGGTGAGCAGCTCGGCGGTCTTTTCAATGACCGAATTCAGCTCACCGAAATACTGCGTGTACAGCTTTCGCACATCGTCGACAATATAGTCCTCAATATCCAGCGAATGCATGAAGTTATCCACATAAAGGCGATAA
>CAZIQU010000126.1:3267-5255 GCA_964541445.1 uncultured Lachnospiraceae bacterium
CTGATGTATGCGGCTGTACGAGATAGCCCATTTCCTCCAGATCTGCCATTTCGTTTCTGATCGTAGCCGAAGAAATACCTATGTTGTACTTCCTTTCGATCGTCCGTGAGCCTACAGGCTCAGCAGTTCTGATGTAGTCCTTGATGATCGAATAAAGTATCTCGAATTTTCTGCTTTCTTTATCCATATTCATCTTCCTTTTTTGTTAGCACTCTACATAGATGAGTGCTAACGGTAATATAAATTTACCATCTATACCCTTTAATGTCAAGTATTTGCCGTATGGTTTCTATTATTTTTTCATTAGAGCCGTGTTTTATACGCCGTAGAGCAAACCGTAAGTAACAGCGTCGGCCAGATCGAGTCCTTTTTTCGTGATACGGCAGCCGCGAGCGTCAGCATCAAGCAGGCCGAGAGATTGATAATAGGCAATGCCGCTGTCATTCTCCGCCGCAAAATCCTTCTCAAAATTTGCTCGGTAATCGGCAAAATTTATGCCGGCGGCAGTACGCAGCGCCAGCATAGTATAATCGCGGCGCAGCATCTCTGCCGTCTGCGTCTCCGTAAAAACATACTCGCCGCCGCTGCCGGCTTTAGTTATATATTCACGCAGATTGCCGCTGTTGGCGTAACGGACACCGTCATAAAAACCGTGAGCGGCGCAGCCGAAGCCGTAATACTCTTCGTTTTGCCAGCAATAAAGATTATGGCGGCATTCATACCCTTCGCGGGCAAAGTTTGATATCTCATACTGCGTAAATCCGCACATCGGGGCCTTATCGGTTATGTAATGATACATGAGGCGGTCAAGCACCTCGTCCTGCCTATACTGTCCTTTTTCGAAATCGGCAAAAAGCGGCGTGTTTTCATTCAATATGAGCGAATATGCGGATATATGTTCAACGCCGGCCGCGCATACGCCGGCGAACGTCGAAACGACATCATCGAGAAGCTGTCCCGGCAGTGAAAACATGATATCGGCATTGATATTATCGAAACCGGCCTCTTTCGCCATGGAAATCGCCGCGAGGGCCTCTTCACCGCTGTGTATGCGCCCGATGTTTTTCAGCACATCATTATTAAGCGACTGTACACCGATGCTGAGGCGGTTCACCCCGACAAGGCGATACAGCGCCAGTTTCTCCGCGGTGAGCGTGCCGGGGTTGGCTTCCATTGATATTTCGCAGTCAGGTGCCAGCGTATAATTTTCGCGCAAAGCACCCAGCACGGCGGCGATATATTCCGCCGGCATTATCGAAGGTGTGCCGCCGCCGATATAAATGCTGTCGATCGGACGGGTATGCTGCGAATTCTTTTTTATCTGCCGCAGCAGTGCTTGCGTATAAGCGGTAAAAAGTTCTTCTTCCCCCGCGAAAGAAACAATATCGCAGTAGCGGCATTTGCTTACGCAGAAAGGAATATGGATATAGGCGGAAAGATGCTTATTCATCAAACTTGAGCACGGCCATAAAGGCCTCCTGCGGCACCTCTACCTTGCCGACTTTACGCATACGCTTCTTGCCCTCTTTCTGCTTTTCCAGCAGCTTGCGCTTGCGCGAGATATCACCGCCGTAGCACTTGGCGAGCACGTCCTTGCGCAGCGCCGAAACGGTCTCACGGGCGATGATCTTGCCGCCTATGCAGGCCTGAATAGGTATTTCGAAAAGCTGCCGCGGTATTTCGTCTTTAAGCTTCTTGGCTATAGCCCGGGCACGCGCATAGGCGTTGGGCGCATACACGATAAACGACAGCGCGTCAACAACCTCGCCGTTAAGGAAAAAGTCAAGCTTTACCAGCTCCGAGCGGCGATAGTCCTTAAGCTCATAATCAAGCGAGGCATATCCCTTGGTACGCGATTTAAGGCTGTCGAAGAAATCGTAAATAATCTCATTGAGCGGCATTTCATACTTAAGTATCACCCGATTGGCCTCTACATACTCCATCGTGACAAATATGCCGCGGCGGTTCTGACAAAGCTCCATTACCGC
>CAZIQU010000127.1:0-5247 GCA_964541445.1 uncultured Lachnospiraceae bacterium
CTTCTGAACCTGCCTACGAGGGCCAATATTGATATACCCATCGAGGAACGTTACATCGTCGAACTCTATTCGAAATAAGATCATTGCTGCCTCGGTTGCTTTAAAAACAAAAATACGGAGGGCTATAGATGCTCGAATTTCAAAAACCAAATATTTCGACCGAAGTTTCTGCCGATAAGTCGTACGGAAAATTCGTTATCGAACCTTTGGAAAGAGGTTATGCGACAACGATCGGAAATTCTCTGCGCAGAATAATGCTGTCTTCATTGCCCGGCGCGGCAATTACCGGCGTTAAGATAGACAGTGTGCAGCATGAGTTTTCCACTATCGAAGGCGTGTCTGAGGATGTTGTGGAGCTGCTGCTCAATCTCAAACAGGTCATCATCAAAAAATATGACGAAGGCATAAAAACGGTCACCATAGAGGCCAAGGGTGAAGGCGAGGTCACTGCCGGCGATATTATCTGCGACAGCGACGTGGAGGTGCTTAATCCCGGGCAGCACATAGCGTACCTGATGAAGGACGCTGAGTTGAATATGAGTATGACAGTGGAGTCCGGCAGAGGCTATAATTCGGCGGAGAAAAATAAGAAGGAAGACATGCCGATAGGCACTATTCCCATGGACAGTATTTTTTCGCCGGTCAGAAGAGTCAAATTCAACGTGGAAAACACGCGTGTCGGCAATATAACCGATCTGGACAAACTGACGCTTGAGGTCTGGACCAACGGCACCATTACTCCGCAGGAGGCGGTATCGCTGGCATCCAAGGTGCTCAACGATCATTTTCAGCTTTTCATCGATCTCAACGAAAATCTGCAGAATATGTCGCTGATGGTAGAGAGAGAAGAAAGCGTCAAGGAAAAAGTGCTGGAAATGTCCATTGAAGAGCTCGAACTTTCGGTACGCTCCAGCAACTGTCTGCGTCGGGCCGATATCCATACGGTAGAACAGCTTATCTCCAAGAGTGAGGACGAAATGGCCAAGGTGCGAAACCTGGGCAAGAAATCGCTCAACGAGATCAAAAAGCGTCTGACCGAGATCGGACTGGGTCTCAGACAGAGCGACGAATAAATTTCTATATCTTTTAATACCGATATGTGTATGCTGCGGCGTACGCTGTCTAAGGAGGAACAAAAAATGGCCGGTTACAGAAAACTGGGGAAAACTGCGGATCAGAGAAGGGCACTTCTGCGCGGGCTCACCACTGAGGTGATCAAACACGGCAGTATCGAGACGACTATTTTCCGCGCCAAGGAGGCTCAGCGCCAGGTGGACAGAATGATTACTCTCGGCAAGAGAAACGATCTTCATGCCCGCAGACTTGCTTTGAGCTATATATATGACACCGAAGTAGTAGCGCATCTTTTTAATGAGGTTGCGCCTAAATTTGCCGATCGCAAAGGCGGTTATACCCGTATAACCAAGCTTTCTGCGCGCAGAGGCGACGGTGTTGAAACCGCGCTGCTCGAGCTTGTCGAACAGTAAGGTAATGTCAAAAAACATAAAAATATAATGACTGTGCTGACCGGGGTTTGTTGCAGGAGCAGATTTTTTCGTCGCTCTGCGGCGAGCCCTTTTGGTCGTTATACAGCCAAACGGTGAATGAATATGCCGGATAAAAATTTCATAGAACTGAAGAATGTCTCCTTTGTTTACGACCCGGAAAACGCTCCCGAAAAAAAAGCGCTTGACAACATAAGTATCGTCATTCCCGAGGGCGAGTTCGTAGGTGTTGTCGGGCATAACGGCAGCGGCAAATCTACCTTTGCCAAGCTGATAAACGGGCTATTGCTGCCGACTGAGGGAGATGTTTTTGTGCTGGGCATGAGTACCGCCGATGAGGACGATCTTATTAAGATAAGGCAGAATGTCGGTATGGTCTTCCAAAACCCCGATAACCAAATGGTAGCTACCATCGTGGAGGAAGACGTGGCCTTCGGCGCGGAAAACCTGGGTATAGAGCCTGCGGAAATACGCCGGCGCATTGATGAAAGCCTGCGCAGCGTGGGTATGTATGAGTTTAAAGACCAAAAGCCCTACCGGCTTTCCGGCGGTCAGAAGCAGAAGATCGCCATTGCCGGTATTCTGGCGATGAAGCCGCGCTGCATCATCTTTGACGAGGCGACGGCGATGCTCGACCCAAAGGGCCGCCGCGATCTTATCGACACGCTGCACCGGCTCAATAAGGATGACGGTGTAACGGTGATACATATCACTCATTACATGGAAGAAGTAGTGGATGCCGACGAGATAATCATCATCAATGAGGGGCAGATCTGCCGTACCGGTACGCCGCGCGAGATATTCGCCGATCCGGACGGGCTGAAAAAACTGCATCTTGATGTGCCGGAGATAGTGGAGCTGGCTGATATATTGGTCAAAAACGGTCTGCCCATCTCTGAGGATATACTTTCGGCAGATGAGCTTGTGGAGGCGCTATGTCAATTAAAGTGACCGATCTTTCCCACATCTATTCGCAGGGTACGGTATTTGAGTTCGCGGCGTTAAAAAATGTGAGCTTTGAGGTAGGCCCGCATGATTTTATCGGTATCATCGGGCATTCCGGCAGCGGCAAGTCCACAATGATACAGCATATTAACAGGCTGCTGCGCCCTACCGGCGGAACGGTAGTGGTTAACGGTATCGACATCAACGGCAAGGACGTTACCATGAACGACATCTGCCGGCGTGTGGGTATCGTCTTTCAGTATCCCGAATATCAGCTTTTTGAAGAGACCGTCTATAAAGATGTGTGCTTCGGGCCGAAAAACCTCGGCTACGACCAGGAAAAAATAGATTTTCTGGCAAAGGAAAGCATCGAGATGGTAGGCCTTGATTTTGAGCAGATAAAGGATAAGTCGCCCTTTGAGCTTTCGGGCGGGCAGAAGCGGCGTGTCGCCATTGCCGGGGTCTTGGCCATGAAGCCGCAGATACTTATACTGGACGAGCCGGCCAGCGGGCTTGACCCGATGGGCAGAAAAGAGATACTCGACAGTATCAAGATGATGAACAGACAGGTGGGTATCTGCATACTTTTGGTATCACACAATATGGACGATGTGGCCGAGTACGCCGATAAGGTAATGGTTTTCAACAAAGGCGAGCTGGTCATGTACGCGCCGCCGGCGGAGGTTTTCGCCGACTCGCGATTTCTCACCGATATGGGGCTTAATGTGCCGCAGGGCAAACAGGTGCTGGAGATGCTCAGAACCCGCGGCATAGATATAGATACTTCGCCGTTTACCACCGTTCAGGCGGCTGAAGAAATTTTAAGAAGGTTTAAACATGCTTAACGATATTACCATCGGGCAGTATTATCCTACCGATTCGGCCATACACCGTCTCGATCCGCGGACGAAGCTGAACATGACCTTTTTATATATAATCTTTCTCTTTTTGGCCAACAACCTTTGGGGTTACTTTGCGGCGCTTATATTTCTGGCGGGGGTGATAATTGCCTCACGTATTCCGCCGAAATATGTACTCAAGGGGCTGAAAGCCGTGGTCGTGATCATACTGCTTACTGTCGTGATCAATATGTTTTGGACGCCGGGCACGGTGCTCTGGCAATGGCATTTTTTGAAGATAACCAAAGAAGGTCTGCGTACCTCTGTAAATATGGCCTTTCGCCTGATACTGCTGATATCGGGAACGACGGTGATGACGCTCTGCACATCGAGCATCGCGCTGACCGACGGTATGGAGGCTATATTCAAGAAAATACCGCTGCTGAAAAGAGTAGCGCATGAGCTTTCGATGATGATGAGCATCGCTTTGCGATTTATCCCGACGCTGATGGATGAAACCGACCGCATCATGAAGGCGCAGAAATCACGCGGCGCCGATTTTGAAAGCGGCAACATCATTAAGCGCGCTAAAAGTCTGGTACCGATTTTGGTGCCGCTTTTCGTCAGCGCTTTTCAGCGCGCCAACGAGCTTTCCATGGCCATGGAAGCCAGATGCTACCGCGGCGGCGAGGGGCGCACAAGACTTAAGCAGCTTAAATACGGCAGGAACGACGCGCTCGCTTATGCGATAGGCGCACTGGCGATGGCGGCCATCTTTATGACCAGATACCTGCCGCCGGTTTTTTAGGGTGGGCAATGAGGAACATACTTATCACCGTATCGTATGACGGCACAGCCTATTGCGGCTGGCAGGTGCAGACCAACGGCAACACCGTGGCCGCCGAGCTTATAAAAGCAATAAAAGCAGTTACCGGATCGACGCCGAAGATATACGGCTCCGGCCGTACCGACAGCGGCGTACACGCACTGGCGCAAACGGCAAATTTTTTAACCGAAAGCCTAATTCCGGCGGAAAAGTTTGTTTGTGCGCTGAACGCCTACCTGCCGGAGGATATTCGCGTGCGCAGTGCCGTTGATGTAAAAGAGGATTTTAACGCCCGCTTCAACGCTCGCGGCAAATCGTATGTATACCGTATATATAACAGCTCGGTATTAAGCCCTTTCTATCAAAATAATGCTTGGCATGTTAAACAGCCGCTGGATGTGGCGGCCATGCGCAAAGCCGGCGGAGTGCTTGTCGGCACGCATGATTTTCGTGCCTTTATGGCTTCCGGCAGCTGCGTTAAAGATACGGTGCGCACGGTATATTCTGTCGGCATCGATTGCCGTCAGGTGCCCGACGCGGCGCTCGGCGGTATATTCCGCGGCGACAGATATCTTTCGTCCTACGGTATGGCACACCGCGACGGCGGAAAAATAATAAATATCAATGTGACCGGCAGCGGTTTTTTATATAATATGGTACGCATAATCGCCGGTACTCTCGTCTATGCCGGTAACGGGAAGCTTGATACGGACGGCATCTTACGGATACTGGAAAATGACGGCCGTGCCGGCGGCGCGCCGACGGCGCCGGCTTGCGGACTCTATCTGAATGAAGTATATTATTCGCCGGAGGATTTATGATTTTCGGGAAAAAACGAAAAATTGATAATATGAAGTTTTTGATGTTTGTCGATACCGATACGGAAGCCTGCGTGATACAGGGGTTATTGGACAGCTGCGGCATCGTATCGCAGCTTGATTATGACAATATCGGCGGCAGCATCAATGTTGTGGTCGGCAAAAGTAATCTCGGTGTGAACATCTATGTAAACGAAAAAGACTACGAAGCCGCATTAGAGGTGATAGGTGCGTCGTCGCAGCGCGCTCGGCATTAGCGGGACTATCCTTGCGGATAGTCCCTTGTTTGCCTCACGGCTGCTCCTCTTCAGCCT
>CAZIQU010000128.1:0-5237 GCA_964541445.1 uncultured Lachnospiraceae bacterium
ATCGGTTTTCTCTTTTCCGGCAGCATCCTCCGCGCCCGAACCGGCCTCTCCGACGGTGATACCGCTTTCACCGCTGCCTGAGGTCTTTACCGCTGCCCAAAAGCCTACGGCAAAACAAATGGCCGCGGTCAGCACGACCGGCAGCAGAAATTTCATATCGGTATGTTTTTCCTTCATCGCCATGCCTCCGTAAAATATTATTGACCGCCGCCGCGCCGCTATACGCGCGAATAAAAAAACGCCTCCCCAAATCGGGGAAGCGTACATTCTTACGAATGTTTTGTTTTACTATTTGTCCTCTACGGGAGCGCCTACCGCACATACGTCAGCGCATGTTCCGCAATCAACACACAGTTCCGGATCGATAACATACATATCCTCGCCCTCTTTGATAGCCTCGGACGGGCACTCATCGGCGCAGTTGCCGCAGGACACACATGCATCGGTAATTTTATAAGCCATTCTGTTCACCTCCGCTTAATTATTGCCCTGTCAATATAACACACTTAATTCGGGCGTGCAATAGAAAAGAAAAAAAAATTATTCTTTAATCAAATGGCCGTATATGGTAATATTAAAAGAAATCACAAACCAAATAAGCAGGTTATTTTTTATGGATATCACCCTGATCAGAGGCGACGGCATCGGCCCGGAGGTCACAGCGCAGGCCGTGCGCGTTATCAAAGCCACCGGCGCCGATATTACATTCGAAACATTTGACGCCGGCATCGTTTCCTACGAAAAGACCGGCGAGCTGCTGCCGCAGGCACTTATCGAAAGTCTGCAGCGCACACGCGTCGCCCTGAAAGGACCGATCACCACGCCGATCGGCACCGGCTTTCGCAGCCTCAACTTGACGCTGCGAAAAATGTTTGACCTTTATGCCAATGTCAGAAGCGCCGTCAGCTACGAGGGTATCAAAACACCATTTAAAGATGTTGATATAATCACGCTGCGCGAAAATACCGAAGGACTCTACTGCGGCATTGAAGAGACGCCCGACGCCGACACGGCCCGTTCCGTGCGTCTGATCACTCGCGGCGCCAGCGAAAGAATCATAAAATACGCCTTTGAACTCGCGGTCAGGCAGCAGCGAAAAAAAGTTACCGCTGTGCATAAGGCCAACATACTCAAAGCCACCGACGGACTTTTTCTGCGCTGTTTTGAAAGCATCGCGGCGGAATACCCGCAGATAGAGCACGACAGCGTCATCATCGATGCCGCCTGCATGAAGCTGGTCACCGCGCCGCAGAGCTTTGATGTGATCGTTACCACCAACCTTTTCGGTGACATACTGTCCGATCTGACCAGCGGACTGGTCGGCGGCTTGGGGCTGACCTGCGGCAGCAATATCGGCGATAACGCTGCTGTTTTCGAGGCTGTACACGGTTCCGCCCCCGATATCGCCGGCAAAAATATCGCCAACCCCACAGCTCTCATCAACGCGGCGGCCGAGCTGCTGCGCTTTACAGGCTTTGTCAAAGAAGCGACGGCTGTGGAAAATTCCGTCAGAAAAACATTCGCTCAAAGTGAGCATCTTACCGCCGATCTCGGCGGAAACGAAACCACCGCCGGCTTTACCGACGCGGTTTTGGATAATCTTCGATAAATTTATGGGGACAGTTCTCTTTTTAACAGGCGTATTTCCGCCGAAAGCTGCTTTCGGAAGAGAATAACCGCCCTCGGCTTGATATCAGCCACAGAGGATGCCATTGAAAACGAAGAAAAAACTGCGAAAAACAATACTTATCATTAACGCGATAACGGCCGTCTGCGTCCTTATCGCCTGCAAGGCCGCCGCAGATTCACGGGCCGAGGCTTTCACGGGTCTGGTGACGCTGCGCGCCGCCGCGCTTGTCTTCTGCGCGTTATGTCCGGTCAACGCCGCTCTTATTGTATACCGCAGAGCAGCGGAAAGCCTCAGCCCGACACTTTCACCTTTCCGCAGAGAAATTCGGGCTGTTTTTTCCGTCATCATTGTTTTCGGCGCCGCCGCGCTGTTCAGCTCGGTCTTTTTCTCCGGCAAGCTTGTCTACGGCCACGACCTCTACTACCATTTGGAAAGGATAGAAGGCTTGGCTCAGGGGCTGGCCGCAGGATATTTTCCGGTACGTATCCAGCCTATGTGGGTAAACGGCTGCGGCTACGGCGTTTCACTGTATTATCCTGACCTGTTTTTGTATTTACCCGCCATACTGCGGCTGCTGGGCTTCGGGCTGCAGGACGCCTATCTGATCTTTTTATTTCTGCTCAATACCGCCGTCGCTTCCGTTTCTTATCTTTGTTTCCTGCGTATGTTCAAAAATAATCTTTGCGCCGCTGTCGGCAGCGTACTTTATATGCTGGGCGAATATCGTTTTTCGGTGACCTATGTTCGCGCGTCACTTGGAGAGTTTCTGGCAGGGATATTCTTCCCCATGATATTTTGCGGTATATACGAAATCTTTACCGCCGATACCGCCGACCGTTCATATAAAAAAGTATGGCTGCTTCCGGCAGCCGGCTTTGCCTGTCTATTTTACTGCCATAATCTTTCCTCGCTTCTGGCCGGTTTTTTTACGCTGCTCGTCTGTGTACTGCTGATCAAGCGCACACTCCAGCCCAAACGCCTTTTAGCCCTCACCGTTACGGCAGTGGCCGCCGTATTGGCGGCGGCAGCTTATCTTTTGCCGTTTGCTGATGCTATGCAGTGGGATACGGCTATATCCGGATACACTTTTTATCCGAGCGGCGGAGCAATCGGCAGGCTTTTCGAATTTCTGCCGGATATGGTCTGCGACCCGCTTATCGGTACGGTAAAGGGCTTTGCCCCCGAAATAGTCGCCTTTTCACCGGGGCCGGCGCTTCTCATCGGCGGTGCTTACGCGGTGCTCGCGCTGTATATTACCCGCAAAAAAACCGATGACGCTACGCGCAAATGGCGCATGCTCACTATAACATCGCTTATCGGCGCGCTGGCGCTGTCTTTTGCCGAGACCGCTTATTTCCCCTGGGATAAGCTTCAGGCAATATCGGCAAGTTTCACCCGCATCATCGGTCTGATACAGTTTCCCTTCCGGCTTTCTATGTTCAGTATGCTTTTTTTCACCGTTGCCGCGTTGGGCGCGCTGAAGCTGACACTGACCTCACAACCTGTATTTACCCGCGTTTTCGCGGCGGCTCTTGTGCTTACCGCCGGTATTTTCTGCTGTTTTTGGAACAACTCGTTTCTGACCGTAAACAAAAAAATAGATTATGTTGAAAGCGGCACGATATACTCGCAGCTGGTCATGGAATTATTCTACTGTCCGGCGGAGTGCGATTATGTTTTGTTCGACTACCGGCTCTATTACCCCACATACGGCGTGACCTACACTCAAACGGAAAAATACGCCTTGAATTTAGAGCTTTATATCCAAAACGACGCTGACGAGGGCTTCACCTGGATAGAAGTGCCGCTTATATATTACCCGTCATACCGGGCTTACGATGCAGATACCGGCGAAGCGCTGGTACTGACAAAAGGCGATCACGGCCAGCTGGCGATAGTGCTTCCCTCCGGCTATTACGGCAACGTGCGTATCGAATATCAGCCGCTGCGGCTTTGGCGCGTCAGTGAAGCTGTCAGTCTTCTTGCATTGACGGGCATTTCGGTTATAATTATTATCATAAATGTGAGAGATAAAAAAAACCGAAAGACTGACGCGGAAACGCAGATCGGATAACACCATGAAAAAAATCAAAAATGTAACATATATAGTCAACGCTGTTTTTTTGTTGGCTCTGGGCGTATGGTATTTTGCAGCAAAGCCGCCCTACGGCGACGGCTATATTGCGCTGCGCGCCGCACAGCGCCTCATCACCGTAAAAGCGGTGCTCATCGCCGCTGCCGCCGACATGACCGTTTTTCTTTTTTGCCGCTTTTATAATGACGCCGTCGGCAAAAACAGGCTGCTTCCGGCTCTGGCCGGCGCCGCCCTGCTTATGGGCACGGCGTTTTTGGTATCCATGCCGCATCTGTCCGGTGAACTTATTAAAGGGCATGATATTTATTACCACCTTGAGCGCATCGAGGGACTGGCACAGGGTATCAAAGCCGGCTTTCTGCCGGTACGCGTTCAGCCGGTATGGGTCAACGGCCACGGCTACGCCGTATCGCTGTGTTATCCCGATTTGTTTCTGTATTTTCCGGCACTGCTCCGAAAGATGTCCCTCGATCTGCAGGACGCTTATATAATCTATATGGTTTGCCTTAATTTTGTCGGCATACTGATATCTTACCTGTGTTTTAGGCGCATGTTTAAAAACAGCCTGTGCGCGCTTACCGGCAGTATTTTGTACGCGCTGTCCGAGTACCGTTACAGCACTATATATGTGCGCGCCGCCTTAGGCGAAGCTACCGCCTTTCTCTTTCTGCCGATGATAATGTGCGGCCTGTATGAGATATTTACCGCCGATACCGCGGCCGAAAACTACAAATATGTTTTCCTGCTGCCGGCCGCCGGCTTCGCGGGGCTTTTCTATTCGCACCTGCTTTCCGCCGCCGCATTCGGCGTACTTACCGTTATCCTCTGCCTTATACTGATAAAACGGACTCTGCAGCCGCACCGGCTTACGGCGCTGGTACTGACCGCCCTTACCGCCGTAGTGCTGGCCGCCGCATTCCTCATTCCCTTTGCCGATGCCATGAGCTGGGATATGGCAGTATCGGCACAAAATTACACTTTAAACGGTTACCCGTTTTCCGGTCTTTTTAAGTTTTGGCCGTCCATGGCCTGCGATGTTTACGAACAGATCTCCTCAACGACGCTCGATCAAGCGGTGCAGTACAGCTCGGGCGCCGCGCTCACTCTCGGCGTACTTATCGCGGCGGCATATCTGCTGTCGGTCAAAAAAGACACCGTAAATTTGCGCTTCAAAAAAATCGGTCTGGGTGCCGCGGCGGCGGCGGTACTGCTGTCACTGGCGGAGACGTCGCTCATACCATGGGAGCTCATAAGCGCCTCATTCATAGGTAAATATATCGGCATGATCCAATTCACCTGGCGTTTGGCGACCCCGGCAACGCTTTTTTCCGCCGTCGCCGTAATGTGCGCACTGAAGCTCGCCGTCGAAAACAGCAAAGAAAACTTTCGGGGAATTTCCCGCTATGCCGCCGCGGCGCTTGTGCTCATCGCGCTGCTCTCATGCGCCGCATGGAACAGCTTATATATGAGCGTAAATGTCAAAATGGAACGCGTCATCTCCGGCGAAATATA
>CAZIQU010000129.1:0-1175 GCA_964541445.1 uncultured Lachnospiraceae bacterium
CCATGTGCGCTAGCCAAACTGCGCTACACCTCGCAGGACGCTTAAATATGATACTATAATTGACTTTTAATGTCAACTGATTT
The DNA here is from genome assembly GCA_964541445.1 of uncultured Lachnospiraceae bacterium. GTDB lineage: Bacteria > Bacillota > Clostridia > Eubacteriales > Anaerofustaceae > CAZIQU01. Next base: position 84 of record CAZIQU010000129.1, read on the forward strand.
TATGCCATTATCTTTCTGTTACGGAGTTATTTTTTATGATATAATGATTTGGAAACAACAGGGAATATTTAAAGAATGCAAAAATTTAAAATTATCACTTACGGCTGCCAGATGAATGAAAACGATTCTGAGAAAATAGCCGGTATGCTCATCGCCTCCGGTTTCAGTCAGGAGACGGAATTAAAAGACTGTGATTTGATCGTTATGAATACGTGCAGTGTGCGGGAAAACGCCGATGATCGTTTTTTCGGCAATCTGGGCGAGCTGAAGGCACTTAAAAAAGACAATCCTTCGCTTGTTGTCGCTGTTTGCGGCTGCATGATGCAGCAGGCACATATCGTCGATAAGATTAACCGCAAATACCCTTTCGTCGATATAATTTTCGGCACGCATAATATCGCTCGCTTTCCGGAACTGCTGCGGCGGTATGAATTACATAAAGAGCGAGTACAGGAAATACTTGAAGGCGGCGATGCCGTATCGGCCGATGAGGATCTGCCCGTCAGCAGGCTTTACAGCCATAAGGCGTTTATCAGCATCGCCTACGGCTGCGATAATTTCTGCTCATATTGCATAGTCCCTTATACGCGCGGCCGTGAAAGGAGCCGAAAGCCGGAAAATATCATCAAAGAAGCGAAAGCGGCGATCGACGGAGGCTGTAAAGAAATTATGCTGCTGGGACAAAACGTCAATTCGTATGGGAAAGGACTTGATGAGCCGTGTACCTTTGCCAAGCTTCTTGAGCAATGCGCGCAGCTCGATGGTCTGGAGCGAATACGCTTTATGACTTCTCACCCAAAAGATTTTACCGATGATATAATAGATGTAATGGCTCAGCATGAAAATATCTGCAACAGCATCCATCTGCCGGTGCAGTCCGGCAGCGATGCCGTACTAAAGCAAATGAACCGCCACTATACGCGGGAATATTATCTTGAGCTTGTGGAAAAGATACGCAGCCGCTTACCGGAGGTCACGGTCACTACCGATATTATCGTCGGATTTCCCTCAGAGACTGAGGCTGACTTTGAACAGACGCTGTCTATGATGGAAAAATGTCGCTTTGATGCGGCCTTTACCTTTCTTTATTCG
>CAZIQU010000129.1:1185-5232 GCA_964541445.1 uncultured Lachnospiraceae bacterium
CTTCTGGAGCTGCAGCATAAGATCATGCACGAAAACTGTCTTAAGTACGCCGGTAAAACAGTTAATGTTCTTACCGACGGCACTTCTAAAAACGATCGCGATATGTTCACCGGGCGTACAAAAAACAATATGCTGGTCAATTTCAGCGGCCATTGCCGTACGGGCGAAACCGTTAATGTTAAAATAACACGGCCGGCTACTTTTTATCTTTTGGGAGAACAGGTGGAAAAATAACATGAAGTCGCTCACGCCGATGATGCAGCAATATCTGAAAATACATGAAGAAGTCCCCGACGCCTTCCTGCTTTTCCGTCTGGGCGATTTTTATGAGCTTTTTTTCGATGATGCCATAAAAGCCTCAAAAATTCTCGATCTGACACTGACCGGTAAGGACTGCGGATTGGATGAACGCGCCCCTATGTGCGGAGTCCCTTATCATGCGGTTGATAATTATATTGCCAAACTTGTTGACGGCGGCTATAAGGTGGCTGTATGTGAGCAGACGATCGACCCAAGCGAGGCTGTAGGGCTGGTAGACCGCGCCATAGTGCGTATCATCACCAGCGGTACGGTCACCGATGCCAATTCGCTCAGTGAAGACCGCAATAATTATATTATGAGCGTATACGGCAATCGGGTGGCTTACGGTATCGTATACTGCGATGTATCAACCGGTGAAACCTACGCCGCGGATATTCACGGCGAGCATGCCGATGATGACTTTTTCAGCCTGCTGGCACGCACCATGCCGGCGGAGATATTGGTAAATACTGTTATCTATCAAAGCGATGGTATTAAAGAAACAGCCGAGAACATTCTAAAACGCAATTTGCTGCCTATGCCGCGTTCCGCGTATGATTTCAACAGATGCGAGGCCTATGTGCTGGAACAACTCAACGGGTTTTCGCTCAGCGCCGTTGGGCTGGAGGATGAAGATAATATCGTTAAAGCCTGCGGTGTGCTATTCTCGTATCTTAAAGAAACGCAAAAAAACGCGCTTAAGCATATAGATAAGATAACATTCGAAAACGAAAAAAACCGCATGAAGCTTGATTACGCCACAAAGCGCAATCTGGAGCTTACGGAAACACTCAGAGGCGCAGTCAAAAAAGGCAGTCTGCTGTGGGTGCTTGATAAGACCGTCACCGGCGTGGGCGCGCGTACGCTGCGCAAGTGGGTGAGCGAACCGCTTACCGATATAAACGAGATATCCCGGCGGCTGGATGTTCTCACGGAACTTACCGCCGACGTGATGCTTATAGAAGATCTGTGCAGCTATCTTGCCAAAACATCCGATATTCAGCGGCTGAATTCCAAACTGAGTTATAATACCGCCAACGGACGTGACATGCTGGCCATAAAGGAAACGTTGAGACAGCTGCCGCTCATAAAAAAACTGCTTGCCGACAGCAAAGCTTCTTTGCTTGTGTCCACGCGCGATGAAGTCGATGAGATGGCCGATATATGGGAGCTTCTGGAAAAAAGCATAAATGAGGACTGCGGGATAAGCATAAAAGACGGCAATGTCATAAAAGACGGCTATGATGCTAAAGCCGATGAACTGCGCAGCCTGAAAAACAACGCCAGAGGGGTGCTTGCTCAGCTTGAAGCGCGCGAGCGTACCGATACGGGCATTAAAAATCTGAAAATCAAATACAATAAGGTCTTCGGCTACTATATCGAGGTATCCAACAGCAATTTAGGCAATGTGCCGGATCGGTACATACGCAAACAAACTTTGGTCAACGGCGAGCGTTTTTATACCGAAGAACTCAAGGATATCGAAAATAGGATATTAAACGCGCAGGATGAGTTGGAAAATGTTGAGCAACGACTTTTCGGGCAGATCAACGATAAAGTACTGGCGAGAATTGATTCGCTGAAAAAGAACGCCGAAGCCATCGGCTTTTTTGATGCCGAATGTTCATTGGCAAAGGTCAGCATAAAAAATAAATATGTGAGGGCCGCTCTCAACGATGAGGGTATCATTGACATAAAAGACGGACGCCACCCGGTGATTGAATATTTCAACGAAAAACAGCAATTTATTGCCAATGATGTTTTGCTCGATAATAAAGATAATCGGCTGGCCTTGATTACCGGGCCGAATATGGCAGGCAAATCGACATATATAAGGCAGACGGCGCTTATCGTACTTATGAACCAGATCGGCTGCTTTGTCCCTTGCGGAAAGGCCGATCTTTGTGTTGTTGACAGGATATTTACACGAGTGGGCGCCAGTGATGATCTCTCCGCCGGGCAAAGTACTTTTATGGTGGAAATGAGCGAAGTGTCGAACATCTTAAAAAACGTTACCGACAAAAGTCTGGTAATCTTAGACGAGGTCGGGCGCGGCACGGGAACCCTCGATGGGTTGAGTATCGCCTGGGCGGTTGTTGAGTTTCTATCAGGCAAAAATCTTGCAGGCTGCAAGACGCTTTTTGCCACGCATTATCACGAGCTCACAGAGCTTGCCAGTCAAAACGGTATTTTTAACCTGCATATTTCCATTGCACAGACGCCGAACGGCGTAGTGTTTCTGCATAAGATCATGGCAGGGTCGTCAGACCGCAGCTACGGTATTGAGGTTGCCAAGCTGGCCGGACTGCCGGCGGCTGTAATAGAACGCAGTGAAGAAATATTAAGCGGGCTGGAAGCTGATGAAAAAAATATAAAACGAAACATCGCTCGTCCGCGCAAGCGTCAGGTCAGTGAAGATATAAGTCTGTTCAATTACAAACAGAGCAATGTTATAAACGAGTTGAAAAATCTGCCTGTTGACGAGATGACGCCTATTGAGGCAATGAATTATCTGCAGGCCAAAAAAAAGGAGCTGAATAATGGGAATAATTAAACAGCTTGATAAAGAAACAGTCGATAAAATAGCGGCAGGAGAGGTAATTGTCAACGCCGCGGCCGCGATAAAAGAACTTGTGGAAAATTCCATAGATGCCGGCGCCGACAGCATACAGATCAAAACCTTGCATGGCGGCAAGCAATATTTTTCAGTCACGGATAACGGCAGCGGTATAATGGTTGATGATATAGCCGTCGCTTTTATGCGCAACGCCACCAGCAAAATAGACAATAAGATCGACAATAAGATCGACAGCATCGCCTCGCTGGGTTTCCGCGGTGAGGCTTTGCCCAGTATTTCCTGTGTTTCGCAAATTACATTGACCACCAAAACAGACAATGATACGACCGGCATATGTGCCGATATTATAAACGGCGAGATAATTTCCTACGGGTCAGCAGCGGTAAATACCGGTACGCGGGTAGAGGTGAGAAATATATTTTACAATCTTCCCGTGCGGTATAAATACCTGCTGAGTGATGCCGATGAAACTGCCAAGATCATCGATATCACCGGCAAGCTGGCTCTTTCCCATCCGGGTATCGCGTTTCGGCTTGAGTGCGACAAGCGTGATGTGTTCGCGACTGACGGCACCGATAATCTTAAAAATACGGTCTATAACATTTTAGGCTCGTCGGTATACGCTAAAATGATAGATGTTGATTTCTCTGACGAGCCGCTGCATGTGAAAGGTTATGTCTCTTCTGCTTCATACATTGCCGGCAAGCCCCAAAACCGTATCGCCGTCATCAACGGCCGCTATGTGGAATCGAAAGCATTGACTAAGGCTGTTGACAGTGTTTTCGCAGAGGTCTCGGGTAAGACCGGCGCCGAATATATTTTATATATTACGCTTCCTTTTAATATGGTCGATGTTAATATCCATCCTGCCAAGATGAATGTGCATTTTTTGAATGAATCACTGATAATGATGCTGATAAAGCAGGGCTTGAAGGATGCGCTGACCAAAGAATTTAACATAAAAAAAGTAGAAGTGAAGAACTCCTATGCTTTCGCGGAAAACCCGGTCAGCCAAGGCGTTTTTGAGGAGGTACACGATTATATCGGTGCTGTTGAAGCGACTGACAGCGCCGAAAAGCAGGGGAGTGCGCCCTCTGCGCTGAATGTGTCGATTGATTCTTCAGCAGCCGAACAAAAAAGTATTCAAGCTGACTCTGCCGAGCATGCAG
>CAZIQU010000130.1:0-5218 GCA_964541445.1 uncultured Lachnospiraceae bacterium
GATAAGGTAGAGAAAAACCCCTATGTAAAGGTTTTTATTAACTATAAGGCTTTTGAGGCTCAGATCGCCGGAGGCTCTTTTGAAATACAACCCTGCAAAGGCGCCCATCATTGTCATTATCAGCACTAAAACGATAAGTATCAGGTTAATTGTCGCCGCCTCCTATCATGATCACTCCCGCTATGATCACCAGTACGCCGATCACCTTTAAAAGCGTTATCGGTTCGCTGAGTACAACAGCGGCTAATACTATACTCAGAACATAGTTGAGACTGAGCATAGGCTGCAGCACCGAGAGGCTGCCGTATTTGTAGGCGATAAGCATTACCAAAGCGCCTATCCCGTAAAATACAAAGCCTAAAAATAAAACAAACAGTCCTTTTTGCGCGGAAAGCTTCCAAAAAAGCTGACCGATGCATGCACATACCGATGATATGATCATCAGCAGCATGCCCTTTTTATTTCGGGCAAATGATTCCCTCATTATCTATTGAGCTCCCTTCCAAAATTTTATTTTCGTACGGTAAAGCGTGTAGGTGTTTGTCTCGTCAATGGCAACGAACTCACAGTTTTGCCATATGCTCATGTCCATGAGCGATTCCGCTTCGCCTTTGCCGGAATAATCGTTGGAGACGATAAAACAGAAATTCGCTTCTTCGCTCAATTCGGGAAACATCGTGTCGATTTCATCAAAAGCGGCTATTTTATAAACCAGCTTGCCGGATACGACCGGGTACTGAGGCGGATTATAGTCGATCTCCTCGCTGTCGGAGAATATCACATCATAATAATCGGTATTGGCGGCGATGAGCTTTTCCAGATAATACTGCTCGTCGGTAGCATAGCGTGATGTATAGTAATAATCGGTGGTATTTTTGATGTTGAATGCAAAATAGCCCGCCATACATATTGCCGCCATGGAAAGCGCCAGAGCGGAGATTCGCCTGGTTTTTTCTTTTTTATCGTTGATGAAATTTATTTCCCAGCCGCAGTTGACATCGGCTCCGGCGATATGAAAAATCAGAAAGCAGATAAGCAGCAGGGAAAATACCACAGGCAGCCCCAGCTTGAGAATAGAAAACTCATGCTCCCAGTGGTTGGTCAGCAGCAGCATATGCATGAGCGGCGGCAGGTTGATTATCGCCGCCGCGTAAAAGAGCGGTGCAAGTGTATCGTTTTCGGTGTGACGGCGCTTGTTTATCAAAAGAATAACTGCCGCAGCGATGACCGAGGCGGCAATAATGAACGGCAGTGCCGGGCCTAATGTGTAATAGGCTCTTTGCAGATGCAGCGCTATGTCGCTGTAGCCGATCGCTTCGGAAGTAAGGTTCATTCGCTGCGCTGCCTTGCTGAAGAGCAGCTGCTGCCAGTTATCGACTGCGGATATATGTTTTATATATAAGGCGGCGCTTGCCAAAGCCGGCAGTCCGTAATATAAAAGCCGCAGTAAGGCTTTTTTCAGCCCTTTTCGGCGAGCAAGCTCAATGATAAAGTTTGCCGTGCCGGCGGTAAATACTATCAGCCAGAAATAATAGTCGATATAGCAGGCGGCAAAAATTGTTGCCGCCTCGATTATTCCGAGGATAAGACGCCAAAGCTTGCTCTGCCCCGCAGGTGTAAAATGCAGAGCCAGATCGGTCAGTATGAAAAAATACGCAAATGGCAGCACCGCCATATCGGAAAAAAAGATGTTGCCCAGATAGTAAACATTGTCGGGCAGCAGCGCCCAAAACAGCGACGCGAACACCGGTACGGCAATATTCGCGGCGGTGTTTTTCAGCTTTATGATGTATTTCAGCAATATGTATAAGATCAGGGCGATAAGCACAGCATCAGCCTTGTAAAACAGGCTGTTGAGTATGCGCACATCGCGTATGGTGATCGCGCTTTTGTGCATTAGCTTGGCGTAGGCGTATGAAATAAGTACCGTGCCCTCAGGATAAGAAACATAAGGACTGCGCGACTGAAACGATGTCTCTTCAATGGAATCGGGTTCCTCGATCATCAGCCAGTGCAGGTTTTGCGGGCCCTCGCTCAGCCAATAATTTGTGAACTTTATCGTGCTGGCCGAGAGCCAGATATGGTAACCGTTTAGGTTTTCCATGTCGTCTTCATCATAGGGAAGATCAAAATTGTACAGTCTGGTAAAAAGCAGCAGTACAATAAATATAATAAGAACGATATCACGCACGGCCCGCAGCTTTTTTGCGTCCTGCGCCGGTTTTACATATTCCGCCATAATAATGCCATTATACCACCGGCCGGTTTATTTTTACAGTATGTGTCGAAATAATAATGAGTCCGCCGCCGTAAGGCTTGTCGGTTTGTGGCGGATATGTGATTAAAGGACGATTATATTTCCGCAGCGGCAAACATATATATGATATAATCGTCTCGAGGTGAGATTTATGGATATGCTTTCATGGCTTTGGCTTATCGCAACAGTTGTATTTTTACTTATTGAGGTGGCTACCGTCGGCCTTGTTTCCATCTGGTTTCTGTTCGGCGCGTTGACGGCTTTTATACTCGCCAGGCTTTCGCTGCCTTTCTGGCTCCAGCTTACGGCCTTTGCGGTGGTATCCGCGGTCTTGCTCATTTTTACCAGAAAGGTATTGGTAGATAAGCTTCATATCGGCAGTCGGCTCAAAACAAATGTCGAGAGCTTGATCGGCACGGAGGGTGTTGTAACCGCCGATATCGGCAAGTTTTCCACCGGTTTGGTGAAGGCGCACGGTCAGGTTTGGACGGCCGTTTCGGATAAAGGTGAAATCATCGGCGAAGGCGATACCGTGGTCATCATTCGAATAGAGGGCGTTAAGTTGGTAGTGGCGCCTAAGTGACGGAGATACCGTTAAGAAGAAAATCATTATACATAAATAAGGAGATAAAATCATGGAATGGATCGCAATTATCATCATTGTATTGGCGGTTATCGCCGCGCTGCAGATAAGGGTAGTGCCTCAGGCTTACGCTTTTGTTGTAGAAAGACTCGGTGTTTACAGCGGCACTTGGGGACCGGGGCTGCATTTTTTAGTGCCGTTTCTTGATAGGATAGCTCGTAAGATTTCTTTAAAGGAGAGAGTGCTCGATTATCCGCCGCAGCCGGTAATAACCAAGGATAACGTTACCATGCAGATAGATACGGTGGTATATTTTCAGGTTACCGACCCCAAACTTTTCAGTTACGGCCACGATAACCCGATGCTTGCCATCGAAAAGCTGACGGCGACGACGCTGAGAAACATCATCGGTGATCTCGATCTTGACGATACCCTCACATCGCGCGATCTAATCAATTCAAAGATGCGTGTAATCCTCGATGAAGTCAGCGATGCCTGGGGCATAAAGGTTATCCGTGTGGAAGTGAAGAACATTCTGCCGCCGGCCGATATACAAAACGCGATGGAAAAGCAGATGAAGGCCGAACGTGAGAAGAGGGAAGCCATTCTGCGCAGCGAAGGCGAAAAAACATCGCTGATACTTAAGGCCGAAGGCGAAAAAGAAGCTACGATACTCAGAGCCGACGCCATGAAGGAAAAAGACATCAGGGAGGCCGAGGGCGAAGCTGCCGCCATAATTAAGGTGAGCGAAGCTAAAGCCAAGGGGCTTGAAATGCTCAAAAAAGCCGACCCGGATCAGCGCGTTATTGCGCTCAAGAGTCTTGAATCTCTTGAAAAGGTGGCAGACGGACGCGCAACAAAGCTGATAATCCCCAGTGAGATACAGTCCATTGCCGGTTTGGCCAGCTCGCTTTCGAGCATTGTTGAAAAAGACGCAGAGCCCGCCGCAGCTGAAGCCGATAAACCTGCCGCAAAATAGAACACAGATCTATAAGAGTGTGATTATTGACAGCGACCTCCAAAGGTAATATACCTGAGGAGGTCTTTTTGTTACCCTGGATATTTAGCGGTAAGCCGCATGGCCGCAGTCGTCCGTGCCGTGAATGCTGTTCGGGTGCGCCGGAGTTTTTATTTATGCCGTGCTTGCCTGTTTTTATCTGCCGGATATTTCAGTGGATAATATGGTCACCGCCGTCAATGTTGTCTGTGTTATGCCGGAGGTATAGGTAGTAAGTAAATATACGAATGAAAAGAAAGTGAAAAACATCAGCTGAGCGTCACCGGGCCTTTGAACCACGGCGAAAAATGTGCATGCTGCCGTTCTGAGAATATAACCAAGGCATCACCGCTCGGCCTGCGGTGATGCCTTTATTTCTTTGTCTGCTGTGCTGTTGTACAAATCTGCTCAGCCTTCAGCCGATTTGTATGAATAGAGCATTATTGCGCCGCTATTTTTATTCGCAGATGAGCTTATCGGTTCCTTTTATGCTTTTATAAAGTTCTTCGGTGGCCAGTGCCATTTTTGTTACCGAAAAAAGACAGTCCTGCGGATAGACATAGAGCGTATCGTCTTGGGTGTTAAGATCGACGCAGTCGCCGAACTTGCCCAAATATTCGTACTCTATGTGTACCGAGTATGCGGCCGCCGCGGGTATCGTTATTTCATAATCTTTGCCTGTCAGCTTAAAACCCGCCATATCATGGGTCAGCTCGGCCATGCCTATATCGATAAACTTATCGGCGTTTGGCAGCGAACGCACTCTTGCGCTGCATTTAAAGCTGTATGTGCCGGCCTCGATCTCTTTCTTTACATTGCTTCTTTGCCACTCATACCAGTCGGGTATGTGCGTAAATTCGCTGTCACCGCTCAGCGCCCGAAGCTCGCCCAGTTCCGTCATATACCATTCCTTGCCGCAATGACGGCAATATAATTTGTCGCCGGATGAATCCATGGTATATTCGCTTCGGCAGGCCGGGCATTGATAAAGCACTTTGTGCAGCTTTTCGGCGCGGAAAGGCTCATCTATAACTATGTTATTATCCTTTTGCCACCGGAAATCATCATAGTGAAAATGCTCTTCTATGCGCCTGTCTATCTCTTCGGCTGACAGCAGCGCGGTCGCCTCAGCGGTGACGATCAGCGTCAGCTGCGAGCACGGTTTCGCCTTGCGTATTTTGGTGTTCCAAAATGGTGAGAGCAGGTGATGGCCGCTGTTGATCATTACCACGACCGGTACGCCCAGCAGCTTGGCTATTTTACCCAGCGATGCCGGCATAACGGCGGTCGTGCCGCAGAGCGAATAACGAGCTTCAGGATAAAGAGCAAGTATGTTTTTGTTTTTTATTACCCGCAGCATTTGTTTTATCAGTAATATATC
>CAZIQU010000131.1:0-4913 GCA_964541445.1 uncultured Lachnospiraceae bacterium
TTCAGAAAATGGTTTAAGAAGTATGGCATGGCAGTTTCTATGTTGTTATGCGCACTCAGCTTATGGATATTCACTTTCAGCGTAGGGCATATTGTCATCTTGTGTATAGGCGCAGCGCTTTTGGGTATAGGGTATTGCGCATATACCGCATTGGCATATTCGGCAATACCGGAAATATCTACAGCGGGTAAAGTGACTAAGACCATGTCTTATTTTGCAGTCATTTCTACCCTGGGATCGCTCCTGCATCCTTATTTGATTACGGCGCCTGCCGCATTAATAAATACCTCGATAATGACTAGATTTTATATTTGTGCGGTTTTGCTTTCCTTGGGGACAGTCTTTGCCTTTTACGCCCAAATTGGAAAACATAGTTGAGCCATGCATGAATAAATTTGAATTCGATGCGCGAGTGTTTTAATTTGCAGCAGAAGCCGGCAACTCCGGCATCCGGTGTGCGAAACGGATCGTGTCAGGATTTTACCATACAGGGACAATACAGAAATTGTCCCTATACGAATGCGAAACGAGTCAATAAAGGGGCTGAAACACAATGCAAATTTGTCTCAGCCCCTTTTCCATTACGCTTCCTTTTCCTTAAACAGCACGCGCTCCGGCAAATCATAACATTCTTCATCACCGATCACATGCTTTTGCCTTTCAGCCGCCTCCTCGTCCCAATCAAGCGAACAAACGCTGCCAGCGGCTCTGGCGCAGCGCGGATAAAGCGCGCAGCGGAAGCTGTAACATCTTCTTTCCGGTGTCATCAGTACTTCTTGGGATAGAAGCCGGACGGATCGTAGGAAAGGTTGATCATGATATTCTTCATCTGCGTGTAATGCTCAAGTATGACCTTGTGCGTTTCACGACCGATACCCGATTCTTTGTAGCCGCCGAACGGGCTGTGTTCCGGTATCTGGTTGTAGGTATTGACCCACATACGCCCGGTCTCCACCGCACGCGATACTCTTATAGCCTTGGCGATATCCTTTGTCCAAACGGCGCCGCCCAGACCGTACACGGAATCATTGGCCATCTTTACAACTTCGGCTTCATCGTGGAACTTGATAACAACCGCAACCGGCCCGAATATTTCTTCCTGTGCCACGCGCATATCGTTGGTCACATTTACCAGCAGAGTCGGTCTCATAAAGAAGCCCTTGGACAGCTCGCCGTCAGTCACGCGCACGCCGCCGCAGGCGACCTTGGCGCCCTCATCCTGCCCTATCTGAATATAGCTTAATATCTTGTTGAGCTGATTGTTGTTTATCTGGCTGCCCATCTGCGTATTGGGATCGGTGGAATCACCTACCACAACGCCGTTAAAGGCCTTGACCGCCGCTTCCACAAATTTATCGTAGATAGTATCCTGCACGAATACGCGGCTGCCGGCGCAGCAGACCTGCCCCTGATTGAAGAGTATACCCAGCTGCAGTCCGTCGATGGCCTGGTCGAAATCGCAGTCATCAAAGAATATGTTGGCGCTCTTGCCGCCCAGCTCCAAGGTGGAGGGAATGAGCTTATCGGCAGCCGCCTGAGCAACATTGCGGCCTACCTCGGTGGAACCGGTAAAGGCCAGCTTTCTGAAGCCCTTATGGTCGAGCATATACTGCCCGCTCTTGGAGCCCGAACCGGTTATAACGTTGAATACGCCGGCCGGCACAACATCCTGAATAAGTCGGGCCAGCTCCAGCACCGAAAGTGAGGTATCGCTGGAGGGCTTGAATACCGTGCAGTCGCCTGCCGCCAATACCGGGGCAATCTTCCATGCCGCCATCAGGAACGGGAAGTTCCAGGGCACTATCTGCCCGACAACGCCGATCGGTTCACGCAGTATCAGTGAAAGGAAAGTCTCGTTAAGCACCGATGCCTGTCCCTCTTCGGCAAGTATGCAGCCAGCGAAATAACGGAAATGCTCAACACTGAGAGGAATGTCTATGGCCATGGTCTCACGTATCGGCTTGCCGTTATCCATAGTCTCGACCATCGCCAGATGCTCTTTATTGGCGTCTATTATATCAGCGATCTTATTGAGTATCGCCGCTCTCTGGGCGGGAGTGGTCAGCTTCCATGTTTCAAACGCCTTCCATGCCGCTTTTACGGCCTCATCCACATCCTCCTTCGTCGCCTGAGCGCAATAAGCCAGATGCTGCCCGTTTATCGGGCTTTTGCTTTCAAAGGTGGCGCCGTCCGCAGCGTCTTTCCATTTACCGCCTATGTAAAGGCCGTACTTTTCCTGCAGTTTCAGATCTGTCATTTGTGTTCCTCCTGTTTTGAATTTATATCTAAAAAAGCATATACAATATTACATTGTCATTTTAAAACGATCCGGTCGTTTTGTCAAGCTTATTGTGTCATTTGCGGTCTGCATTAATGGCTGTTTAACGCCGTTTTAATGACAGCGGCGCGAAAACCGAAGCCGGCGGCGGTCCTACTTTTTCTTTTTTTATTATAGATATAATGAATGTCTTTTTTTGTAAATCACGGTCGGCTGCCGCAGTGTCGGCGGCGCAGCGCGCTTGTATGATTGCCGCTCGCCTCATTTTCACCGAAACCGAAGCGGCGGTAAGAAGTTTGGAGTGAGGAATTTGGAGTTTAAAGGCTGAAAAATAAACAAACTGCCCGGGTCAGGAATTTTGACCTTGACCTTGCCCCCGAACTTCTCTCGAAAAAGTCCGGCCCTCGACTTTTTCGAAGAGGAGCAGCCGTGAGGCTCACAAGCGCCCTGCCCGTAAGGGTGGGTGCGCCAATGCCGAACGCGCTGCGACGACGGCGATACGAGTCTACAATGCCTCCCGCAGGGGAGGCATTCAACGAGTTGAGCACATTGCGACGACGCAGAGCTGTCCTTTTCCTATACCTTTGCCCTCGCGGCACGGTCGGCCAGCATGAAGACCGGTACGGCAGCCAGCTGCGCGGCGACGGAAAAGATGATCATCGCCATAGGAGAAATATCGTAAAGTATGCCTGCCAGCCAGCTGCCGGCGAACCAGCAGATGCCAAAGGCTGTCTGGAAAACGCCGAAGCCGGAGGAACGGTTCTGTTTAGGCACAATATCGCTCACCGCCGCTTTCAATATCGATTCCTGCGCGCCCATACCGATGCCCCACAGCGCCACCCCGGCAAAGAGCGCCCAACGCGTATGCATGCCGAAGATGAAAACCGAAAAAGGCGCGGCGATCAGGGTCGAGAGCATAAGCACACGCAGCCCCCTGCGGTCATAAAGCCAGCCGAAGAAAAGCGCCGCGAAAGCGTCAACAGCCATCGCCCCGGAATATATCAGCGGCAGCGTCTCCGAGCTTATCAGCCCCGAATAGGCCGTGTGCATAGTAATCAGCGAAAAATCGAGATAACCGAAGGCAAAAAGCGATGTGGCTGCAATGTAGAGCCGAAAGGTTTTATTCAGTTTAAAGGGAGCGCTTTCCCCACTCTCGGCCTCAAAGTTTTCCGGATGCGGAAATTTCCTGCGGGCCAGCAGCAGAAGCAACACCGTAATCAGCGCCGGTATGCCCAACACGGCAAAGCCGACGGTATAGGCATTGTAGAGCGAAGCGTTTTTCTTCAGCATCAGCACCGCAAAAAGGATCACCGGACCGAGAAACGCACCGATCTGATCGAGAAATTCCTGAATGGCAAAGCTCTTGCCGGTCCCGGTCTGCGTGGCGGCAAAAGACAGCAGTGTATCCTTGGCCGGCTTCTTAAGCGCCTTGCCGGTGCGCTGCACAACTATTATCAGGCAGGCGATCACCCACCCGCCCTGCGGCACAAGCGCCAAAAGCGGTATGGCGGTGCAGTCGATGACATAACCGATGATAGTGAGCAGCCAGTACTTTTTTGTCTTATCGGCGATAACGCCGCTGATCAGCCGCAGCGAATAACCTATCATCTCACCCAAGCCCGAAACGAAGCCGATTGCCGCCGCGGAAGCGCCGTTAAGGCTGAGAAAAGCCCCCATGATGCTGGCCGCTCCCTCATGTGTCATATCGGAAAAAAGGCTGACAATGCCCATGAGCAATATAAATAATAAAGCCTGCCTGCTGCTCTTGCTGCCCTCGGCACCGTCCGCAGCTATGGCGTAACGCTCTTCATCTTTCTGATTTTGCTTATCCATAAAGATCATTCTTTCCTTTTATAAACTTTCGTTAAATTATATTACCAAAGCAATGCCGCCGCAAGACCCGCGCCGCGTTAAAAGGCTTACAATTGTCGTTAGCTGTAAAGGCAGCGGCAGCGTTGAACGAAGGCCTATGCATTATGCAGTCACATATTTTTTTAAATTATTTTTATTTTTCTTTCATCTGTGACCGTAACTGTGACCGAAGAGTGTTATCATAGCGAAGTAATAAGGAGATACACGGGAAATGAAAAAAGAAATGAAAAACAAAAACAAAAAAAGAATGATACGCACCGCCGCAGCCATCGCGGTACTTATGATGCTGTTTTGCGGCAAAAAATACATACAGGGTCTCAGTGCGGCTAAAAACACCGCCGAAGAAGACGGAGCAGCCGGTTCCACGGTTGCCGTTATCGAAGACGGCAGCACGCCTCTGGCCTCAGCCGCAGATGTGATCGACGACACGCAGGAGAGCGCAAAGCCTCAAGCGTTTTCCGCCACCGGCACCACTACCGTGACCGCCGAAAACACTCAGGCGCCTGTTCAGAATAATGCCCCTATCGTCAACGCCGGTGAAAACAGCGGCAGCACAGTGACCGAAACACCGGATGCCGACAACAACAGCGGCAGCACGGATACCGAAACACCGGATACCGGCAGCGACAGCACAGAGCCGGAGCTGCCGAATGACGGAGCAACCGCCCCCGATGAAGACGCTCCTGTTGTGACCGAAAGCACCGCTCATCTCGGAATAGCCTGGCTGGTCGAACAGCTCAACACCAACGGCACGGTAGTAAAC
>CAZIQU010000131.1:4923-5184 GCA_964541445.1 uncultured Lachnospiraceae bacterium
GCAAAATCGAGCCTTGATTCAAACGGCAAGAACTTCGCACCGGATGTAAACACCGCTCTGGAAGCAGCAGGCATCGTTTCCGCCGAGACCGGTTACGGCTGGAGGATCTATAAAGGCACGCCCGAAGCAGGCTACAATGTGTTTTTCGCTGCTGAAGAGCTTGTTAAGAATGAGACCGTAGACGCCTCCAAGTACAACACCGTCAGCGAAGAAATGCAGGACGGCACCGTAGATGTAACCTCCAAGACCGTAGAAGGCAGC
>CAZIQU010000132.1:0-933 GCA_964541445.1 uncultured Lachnospiraceae bacterium
ATATTCGCAAATGGGTTGCGCCGGTAGCACTGTTGATGCTCATACCGGTTTTCGCCACTATGCTGTGTGATGTTATTATCACCGGCGGCATTACATGGTCGGCATATGTGGCTATATCCATAGCTTTGATATATGTTTTCGTAATGGCACCGTTAGCCATGAAAAAGCCGAATGTATTTGTATGTGTCGCGGCGGATTGTGCGGCCACCTTGCTTTTCCTTTTTTTGCTGGAAAAGCTCACCGGCGGGCAGAGCTGGTTCAAAGGCTTTGCCATGTTTCTCACGCTGGCAGGCTATGCAATAGTCACAGTCGATGCGTTTTTATTTACCAAGCTTGATCTGACAAAGCTATTGAAAACGGCCACACTGCTGTTTTCGGTCGGGCTGGCTTCGGTAGCAAACGAACTGCTCATTTCACATTACTTAATAGGACATATCACCTTCACGTGGTCGTTATATGCCTTGCTGATCAGTATAATACTGGGAGCAGTTTGCATAATTTTCGATCACAACCGTAAGATCAAAGAAAAGCTCAAAAGAAAAATGTTTATCTGACCGGTTCGGACATAAAGGGTTTCGGATTATAAAAAAGCCGGCAAAGCCGGTTTTTTATTTTGCCTGTTCAGCGATCAATTCATGCGGCTCAAAGCTTAAAAGCAGTTCGGCCGCGGCGGTGTCGTAAAGCCAGTCCTCCAGAGCTTCCGCCGGCAAGATTAGCGGCATACGCTGATGAATACCGGCGAGCGAGCTGTTTGCCGCAGTAGTGATGACAACACAGCATTTTTTGCCGTTTTGCTCTGCAATTAAGCCCGCCATGTATACAAGACTGCCGTCCGCTGCAGAAAATCGGTATTTGCTCCTGCTGCTGTTCCATTCATAAAATCCCGAGGCCGGAATAAGGCAGCGGCCGGAAATAAAGGCTGCGGCGAAGAGC
>CAZIQU010000132.1:943-3280 GCA_964541445.1 uncultured Lachnospiraceae bacterium
CTTGCGTGCCAACCCCTCACTGCGGGCATTTATCAGTAACGAACTGCGGTTCGGAAGCGTAACGCCCCAATGCGCCAGCCCGTACACGACAGTATCTACACCGCCGAGAATGACAGGCACATCTGTACCCGGATAGATCTCGCCGCCGCCGAAAGCGTCATCACCGTATTTATCCCGCACGGCTTTCATGATGCTCGCCGCCTCCGTGCTTGTATTGCCGATAATGAAGAAATACCTGCCGCACATGGTCTCAGTACCTCAGCTCAGAATTTGATACCGGTCAGAGCGGTTATCTTCGGCAGTATTCCCTCCGCGTCTGTCAGATGCCCATAGCTTTGCGCCAGATCGTACCCCGGCAGATTGTTGGCCTCAACCAATATCGGCCCGTCCGCCGTTATCGCAGCATCCCAGCCGACATAGCGCATATGCGGCTGGACAAGCGCGGCTTGCAGACACATTTCCACCGCCTGCGTAAACATCGGCACGGCAAGACCGTCGAACACAACGCCGGTATAAGGGTGCTTATCATAGTATAGGGCTGTCTTATCTGAAAAGGCCGGTTTTCTGATCACACCGTCATCACCTACGAGACAGTACACGCCGCCGCTGGTGGCGTTATCCACACAGCCTTTACCGTTGCCCATACGCAGCACCGCGTAAATGAAATGCGGTGTGTCGTCGGTGATAATCGTCACGATACGAATGGTATTGACCGAACTCGGGCAGATACGGTTCATCTCGTCACATTGCTTTATCGCTTCCTCCGCCAAAAGCTGTTTACTGTTTATCGCCTGTCCGTAGAGAGCGTGCAGGTCGGTATCGTCGGTGATCTCGACGCGGCTTATGCCCAAACCGCCGAACGAATCAATAGGCTTGAGAAATATTACCCGGTGACTGCGGCAAAAATCAAAAAAAACCTGTTCAGACGCCGTGCGCAGATCGAGCCAATCTCTGCCGATATAAGCAGCAAAAAGACGGTTGAAATTCGCCTTATCGGTAAAATAAGTATAGTAGGCGCTGTCGTTGAGCATGTGCTCAAACTTCAGGCTTTGCCTCATCGTCATGAATGTTTTGCGCTTGCTGTGTTTTCTGATACGGTCAAAGCCGAACTTACGGTATTCGAGATAGCCTGTACCGTAGAGCATAAAGCACCATAGCATGTCTATCTCAACGAAAAAAATACTGCGGCCGGAGGCTTCCGCCGCCAACGCGGCAAAAGTGTGCATACGTTTAAAGCTCATGGTTTTAAAACGCGATAATGTAACTTTAATCCTTTTAATCAAATTGATACCCGCCCCAAATCGAATTCTGTCCTTGATTATAACGATATATGCTCCTTTAAGCAATATTTTCAGTTCTTTGACTTGATTTTGTATGAAACTGTCAGCCTGTTCTGCTATAATATAAATACATAAAAATATTCAGCCGGAGATTATTTATCAATGAAAAAACTCACCGTCAAAGACAAAAATGCCTGCAAGGCCTGCCTGCAGTGCGAGATCTCATGTTCCGAAGCTTTCTACAAACAATACGACAAGGATTTATCGTGCATAAGGATAACCGCTTCACCTAAAGACGCGAACACGCCGAAAATCAATGTTTGCATTCAGTGCGGCAAGTGCGCAAAAGCCTGCGAGCACGAGGCGATATCGCAAAACGCCAAGGGCGTCTATGTTATCGACAAGAAAAAATGCGTCGGCTGCTTCAAATGCGTTGAAGCCTGCCCCTGCGGAGTAATGGTAAAAGCTGAGGGCGCTGCTACCCCCTCAAAGTGCATAGCCTGCGGCATATGCGTAAAGAACTGCCCAATGCAGATATTGGAAATCGTAGAGAAATAAACAGCGTAGCAATACGGCAACGGCGCAGTGAGCGCCGTTGTTTTTATGTATGCGGCAAACTAATTTGTTCCTTTATGTCGTAAGCATACAACATTATGCTAAAATAAGAAAAAACTGTAAAGTGTCGTAAATGGAAAAAGGAAATTATTTTATTCTTATACCGGCATATAAACCCACCGGCGATCTGGCGGTTTATTCACGCAAGCTGACGGAAGACGGCTATAACGTTGTTGTGGTCAACGACGGCAGCGGCAGCGAATATGACGCGGTATTCGCGTCACTGCCTGACAAAGCCGTACTTGTCAGCCATGATATAAATAAAGGTAAAGGCGCGGCCCTGAAGACAGGCATTAATTATATTAAAGAAAATTACCCTGCCGCGTACGGCATAGTCACCGCCGACGCGGACGGACAGCATCGCCCCGAGGATATTGCCCGCGTTGCCGAAACGCTTGACCAAAACCCGAACGCGCTTATTTTGGGCAGCCGTAAATTTGAA
>CAZIQU010000132.1:3293-5124 GCA_964541445.1 uncultured Lachnospiraceae bacterium
CGGCCAAATCACGCTTCGGCAATACGGTTACAAGGTGGATATTTTCCGCGGTAAGCGGCGTTAAAGTACGCGATACGCAAACAGGCCTAAGGGCCTTCTCCGTTAAGCTGACGGATTTCATGCTTTCTCTGGAGGGCGATAAATACGAGTATGAAATGAACATGCTCATGTACGCGGCCAAAGAAAAAATACCGATAATCGAGGTCGATATCGAAACGGTATATCTTAACGATAACGCCTCCTCACATTTCGACCCGTTAAAGGACAGCATACGCATTTACGCGCGCATATTTAAATTTGCCGCTTCTTCGCTGGCGTCCTTCGCGATCGACTTTGTGCTGCTGTTTGTTTTCAAGGCCTTAACAAAAGCGATGCCGCAGGCCGTTTCGCTGCTTGTCAGCGTTATCGCCGCAAGATGTGTAAGCTCGCTGTTTAATTTCTTCGTCAACAGAAAATTGGTGTTTAAGGATAAAAACGGCGCACTGCGCTCGGCCTTAAAATATTATTTGCTGGCGGCTTGCATTTTAGGGCTGAACTATGCGCTTATGTGGCTGCTTAATATAAAATTGGGCATCGCACTGGCGGCGGCCAAGTTGGTCACCGAATTGCTGCTCTTCATACTCAGCTACAATATGCAGAAAAAATATGTGTTTAAAAATTCAGACAATACAGATCGGCGCACGGAATTATGAAAAAAAAGACTAAAAAACTGATAGAATCTCTCGTTATAGATATTTTCGCAATCGGACTGATACTTGTAGTATTTGCCTACTTTCATCATGTTATGCCGCGCACTTACGAAACGGTAGCGCAGACGCCGGCACAAACCGATGATACCGGCGACGATGTGAGCTGGAAAACAAAGTTTGCCGATAAATTTTTGGTATCCGAGGTGACCGACACCGGCTATAAGAGCGCGAATATTTCCGTAGAGGTAACAAAAATGTATGACGGCGTAAATACCGTTTATGTGGAAGACATTTATATTACCGACATCAAATATCTCCGCTCGGCATTCGCCAAGGACACATTCGGCCGCTCGGTAACCGAACGCACTCTTACAATGGCGGAAAACAACGAGGCTGTCGCCGCGATAAACGGTGATTCGTACGGCTTGGGTTACAGCAGCGCCGTAATACGCAACGGCGTACTTTACCGTGATGCCGCTTATGACGATATTCTCGTTTTATATAACGACGGAACCATGAAGGTAATACCCGAAAGCACATTCAGCGGCGAAACCGAAATGGCCAACGGCGCCTGGCAGGCATGGTCATTCGGCCCGGGGCTGCTTGACGAAAACGGCAACGCCATGACGAATATTTACAGCGTCGTCGCCGAGACAAATCCGCGGGCGGCTATCGGCTATTACGAGCCCGGTCACTATTGCTTTGTTGTCGTTGACGGCAGGCAGAGCGGATATTCGCAGGGCATGACGATGGATGAGCTCTCCGCACTGTTCGCGCAGCTGGGCTGCAAGCTGGCATATAATCTTGACGGCGGCGCCACGGCGGAAATGACGTTTATGGACGCGACCGTGAACCGACCCTCCGGCGGCGGACGCGAAACCAGCGATATAATACTTATCAGGGAGTGGAATGACTGATGAAAAAATTATTTCGGCTGCTGCCGCATATATGCATTGTACTTTCTTTTGTGATGCTCACATTTCTGGTCATTGATATGTATTTCAACCACGCGATGGGCTTCATCGACAACATGGGCAGCAAATATATCATGATGGCGCTTTGCGTTTTTACTTTAATAAATTCTCTGGCGCAGATCATCGGCCGCTATAAACGCAGAAAGCAATAATTTTGCACAGCGGCGC
>CAZIQU010000133.1:0-5115 GCA_964541445.1 uncultured Lachnospiraceae bacterium
CAGATACGCACGACGCTGCAGCATGTTTGGGCAAGCATTTATCATGATACGGGGTATAAATCAGATGTTGAGGTGCCCGGCGCCTACATCAGAGAGTTTTCCCGCCTGGCAGGGCTTTTGGAAATAGCCGATGCTCAGTTTATGCAGATACGCGATGAAATAGGGCAATACCGCGCTGACGCGGAGGCCATACTGAAATCGGGTCAGTTCGATTTGGTGAAGCTTGACGGCGATACTTTCCGGCTTTATTTGCAGACCGATCCGTTCGGCGATTTGATACAGAAGATCGCGCGGCTTAACCGTGTGGATATTTACCGGGTCAGCGAGTGGCCGTATCTCGGGCCGCTGAAAAAGCTGGGTATGGTCACTATCGGCGATATTGAAAAAATGAAGGCGGAAAGCTCCGCTATGGCGCTGCGGCTTATCGCCCGGCAGATACGCGGCATGGATGTGGATATTATGGCCTCGACAACTGCCGTTCATAATCTCTGTATTGTTCATATTGTCAAACTCGGCGGCGGCGAAGCGGATATAAGAGCCTATCTGGATGCCGTTTACGGCTCTCGCAAAACCAATGCCGCCTCAGCCAAGCGTCTGCTCGGTTACGCGGCGGAAATAATGGCAGATAATCAGGAGGAAGATCATGAAAATTGACACATCTCTTTTGGATAGAGCTATTGAGTACGCGGTACGCGCTCATGCCGGTACCGAACGGCGCGGCAAGGGCTTTCCGTATATCGTTCACCCGTTGGAAGCGGTGGCTGTCGTTGCGACAATAAGCACCGATCAGGAGCTGTTGGCGGCCGCGGCACTGCATGATGTGGTGGAAGATACGCCGGTAACAGCGGCCGATATTGAAAAAGAGTTCGGCAGCCGCGTCGCTGCTTTGGTCGCGGCTGAAAGCGACAGCCCTGTTGCCGGCAAAGACGAAAGTGAGTCATGGCGTGAGCGTAAGCAGGCGGCCATTGACCGTTTGGCTGCGGCTTCTCATGAAGCCAAGATCGTGGCGCTGGGCGATAAGCTTTCCAATATGCGCGCTATCGCGCTCGATTACGAGAAGATCGGCGACCGGTTATGGCAGCGCTTTCATACGAGCGACCCCGCCATGCACGCGTGGCATTATCGCGGGCTTGCCGATGCGCTCAGTGAGCTTGCTGATACCGCCGCCTACCGTGAATTTGTCTCATTGGTCGATAAGGTATTCGCCGGATACAGCACTTTTTCAATAGAGCGCCGCGGCAACCTGATCGTTGTGGGCGGGGCGCTCGGCCGTGCCGAGGCCGAATGTATCGCCGCCGAGCTTAACGAGACCGATCAAACACTTGATTTTGCCCGGGTTACCGCGATCAATTTCGGCGCGATCCGAGCGCTCTTAAATCGCCGCAGCGACGGCGCGACAGTAAAAATATCCAACGCCTCTGATGAAGTGTGTGCCATGTTTGATTCTACCGGTGCCTCCCGGTTTATCAGCGTTTGCCGCAAACCGCAGCCTTTTGACATGTCGGCGGTCACTCTTTCGGGTGACGGTTATACCGCTGAGAGCTTTTTCCATAAAGACAACGATTCTATGGTAAAGCTTTATCAAAATTTTATACCGCAAGCCTCCGTGGAACGGGAAAAACGCTGCGCTCAATCGGCAATGTTCTGCGGCATACCGACGCCGCTTTGCGGTTCGCTGATAAAAGTAGATGATCGCAGCGGTATTATGTTCGAGCGGATCATGAATAAAAAATCCATTGCCCGTGCTATCGCCGATGACCCGGAGCATATCGCCGAATACACAAAGATATTTGCCGATATGTGTAAAAAACTGCACGAAACCCCCTGCGACAAAATGCTGTTTCCTTCCGCGGCTGAGGTCTGCCGCGGTGAAATCATCAAATGTGAACACTTCGGTGAGGACGACAAAAAGAAGCTGCTGGCCTTTGTTGATGCCGTACCGGACAGCGGGCACTGTCTGCATGGCGATCTGCATGTGGGTAACGTAATCATCAGCGAAGGGAAGGGCATATTTATCGACATGGCCGACTTCGGCTACGGCAATGAAAAGTTCGATTTGGGAACTGTATATTATACGGCCCTCTGTACCGAACCCGAGCTTATGAAAAAGCTTTACCATATCGACGCGGATACGATGCGTCATTTCTGGGATTTGTTTGTGCTGTATTATTTTGGCACAGATGACCCCGTGAAAACGGCAGAGATCGACCGTCAGCTGCGTCCCTTCGCGGCGCTGAAGGCGCTGCATTTTATGAATATTTCCGGCAATGCCGCTCATTGCGGCCTGATAAACGAAGCCTTGCTCGGCCGCTGATACGGGCTTTTATGCCGGTGCGGTGCTGACAGCTCATTCAAGCAAGATTTTTTCTTGCGTCCGGGCTGCTTTCCAGTACCGCGCCGACTTTGCCGCACCCGTCCATGTCAGGGCAGGCGCCGCATGTGTCAAAATCTTTTTTCAGCGCGCACTGTCTTATTTCACACATGCTTTCGCAGTACGGTGTCTTCACGCCGTCGGTACGGCAGCCCAGGCAGTTTATCATCTCCGCAGTTATCGGCGCGTTATTCATCTCGCCCCAGAGCTTCGCGGTTTGTTCCCGCAGGGTATTGTCGTTATGTACGGTGGCAAGGTAAGCGTCACATTTTTCGCAGTCCAGCCCGCAATAGGCAATCATTTTTTCATAATGCTCTTCTTTCAGCTTATTTGCACCGCGGCAATATATAAAAGACAGGATAATTCACCTCGGCGGTTTTGTACGATTATACCATATGCGCGGTGCATGAACAAGTCGGGCGTCGTTCCGGCGGCTCGGTCGCAAGCAGCCGCCTGTTATGCTTATTTTTTTCGCAAAATGACAGCTATGAAATTCAGATATTTGCCGCCGCCGGCTTCCATGGATTTACGGTCGCCCACGGCGTAGGGGTTTTCCTGCTTGAGCCAGTCGGCCCAGACTTCTTCATTGCTTTCCATTTCTTTTACCGCCAGAATATCGGCGCCGCAGCAGGCGCCGACGATGCGCGTCCAATAGGCTGTATCGTGCAGATAGTCCAGCTGCTCCGGCGTCCAAGAGAGCAGCAGCTCAGCGGGGAGGGCTTCATGGCAGTCTTTCTTCATGCCGGGAACGGCAATGTAAATCAAACCGCCCGGTTTAATAAACGGCAGCAGTTTTTCATCAAGATATTCAGGGTCGCGCCCGAAGTAATTGTAAGAATCTGTGCTGATCACCGCGTCAAAAAAATTCTTTGAAAACGGCAGGTCGGAGGCATCGGCTTTTACAGGGATAAGACGCTCCGCCGACATACCCATCTTCGCGAAAAACGCCCGGTTTTCTTCGGGGTCGCTCCATAGATCGGCGGCATATACAGTGAAGTCGTATTCTTCAGCGAGAAAAAGAGAGGTCAGTCCCTGTCCGCTGCCGAGATCGCATACTGTCGCCCCTGCGGGTATGCGGTGGTTCTTTAAAAGCTCTTCGGTAATTTTCAGAGGGTTGGGCCCCATAATCTTCGCCATCAGCTCCGGAGTCTGATATTTTTTACTGCGTATGTATTCCATTTGTATGCTCCCTTTCGGTCTTTTGCGTTTCTTCTTTATCAATTTCACCTGTCGCCGGCAGGCAAAAGGCGTCGATATACTCTTCGAGCAATGCTCTCGCGGCTTCTTTGTCGTCGGCGCCGTCATACACGGCGTAAAATAAAAACATCGGCGAATAAAGCGCTGTCGCCTTTTGCTGCGCGCTGCCGATATTTTGTGCGCGGAGAATATCGGTGACATAGCCGAGCGGCCCGGCTACAAGATACTGTTGGTAAAGCTGCATCATTTCCGCGCTGCGGAACTGCTCTAAGCTCAGCATTCTGCGAAAGGCTGCGGCAAAGTCATCTTCAGTCCAGTAGTTAAACTGCGCCTTGCAGAACTCGGCAAGGTGCTGCAGCGAAGCATTATAGTACTTATCCGCCATCTGCAGCGCCGTTCCCTCAGGCAGGTCGTATTCTTGCGCCCGCTCGCTGTCAAGCTGCTGCATGCGCGCCAGAATACTGTCAAAGATGTCACGCTTATTTTTATAATGCCTGTAAAGCGCGCCCTTGGTTATGCCCAGCTGCCCGGCAATCGCGCTTACCGATACGGCGTTGTAGCCGTTTTGTGCGAACAGATGCAGTGATGTGCGCAGTATTTTTTCTTTGGTTTCGTTCGTTTTCGTCTCCTCCGCTGATAAAAGTGAAATAGCTGTATGATATATTTTAGTAAACGCTCGTTTACTTGTCAAGATATTTTTATATTGTTTGCGTCAAAAGCGTTTGTGCTATAATTATAAATAAGGTCACGCCGCGCGCTATACTGCATGAAAGGCAAAAAATGAACAGAGATGAATCGACCGTAAACCGCGTGTTCGCGCGTCTGCTGGAGATAATAGATTTTTCCGAAAAACAGCTGCGCAAGCTGGGTGAGCAGCAGACATTCAATCACCATGTGAAAATGATGATACCGGAGATGGGCGAGCTTATCGGTATCGCCTGTGAGGCCGGCGCGTCGTCGGCGGAGCTTGCGGCTGCCGTCGCCAAATACTGTGAATATACGGCGCGTGCCGGTGAGGCGGAGCTGAACGCGCAGTATGAAGACCTGAAAAAATACGACGCCTTCCGGGAGGCGCTTTCAGCGTTGAAAAATCACTGAGCGGGCAGACGGCCGCAGCAGATATACTTTGGTAAGAATACGAAACTGTGGTATAAATAGAAAGCAAGCGTAGTTTCTGCGCTTTATTTTATGAACGGTTTCGGGAGTGCAAAATGCGGGTAAAGTGCCATGATGAAGTAGTGAAGCTTCTGGCGGAAAAAGCGGAGTGGGAGCGCATCCGTACGAAGACCGGCGTATATTACGCCGAATTTGTGCTGGTATATAACAAAAAAGAGGAGAGCGTCCGTAAGATGTTTATGACGACGCGCTTTTCGCAGTTCACGCCGTCGGCAGATGAATTTTATGTCATCTGTGATTCCGTAGAAGAATTCTACGATAAGATCAAAGATCTGTAAAACAGCTATCGCTGAAGCGGCGGACCGGCAGCACCGGTCCGCCGCTTTTTATGTAAGGGGGGTAAAATATGCTTATCGTTTGAACGGGCTGCA
>CAZIQU010000134.1:0-550 GCA_964541445.1 uncultured Lachnospiraceae bacterium
ATGTCACTTCTATTTTGACTGTAGCAGGCATTCTGAGCTTTCTTACTTCCACGCCTGTTTTGATGAAAATGAAGAAAATGCGCAGCTTTGCGGCTGTTACAATTGCTTTTATTTCGGCTGAACTATTTATATACGGTTTGAGTGACAGCACTTTTCTCATCGGCGTAGCACATTTTATGAACGGATTTTTCGGCAGCTGGCTTCTTGTTTATTTTGAGATGTTCGTTGCACGGAATACGTCAAAAAAGTCAAGAGGCTTTTGGATGTCGGTGACCACAAGCATGATTTATCTGGACGGTTTCTTAGCTGTATATGTACCTAATATAGTCAATTCATTATTCGGTGAAGGCAGCGTCAGCCGTGCGGCTTGCATATCCGGCTTCGCAGTCGGTGCTATTGCCGTTATATATATCGTTTTTCTATTATTAGGCCGCGTCGCAAAGAAAAAAACAGCATAAAATGATCATATTATTGACTATCTAATTGTATAAATATTCTCCCGGCGCGCTGTGCCTTCTTATACAACTTTTTCTTATAGCAGCGCGCCTAT
>CAZIQU010000134.1:560-5109 GCA_964541445.1 uncultured Lachnospiraceae bacterium
GAGCGCCAGCAGCGAAATGCGGGTAAAAGTCTCTCTGCTCATTCTCTTTTTCATAAGTATCCTCCGTGATCCGGTAAATGTTTCGATCGGAGTTATTATTGACTTTATATGGAGGATTATACATGGGGAAAGAAAATCCCCTTACTTGCCCTTCAGCGCGGCGTTTTTCTAATCTTATTTTAACAAAAAGCTACCGTTCGCCCGCAAATTCCCTATTTCGGCGGCATAATAAATTAAAATTGAGTGAGTGATAAAATTCGACAATATATTCGACTTTGCGGGAATATAATCACATTGTAATAATATTTGAAGGAGGAAAAGCACATGTACGTATTTGAAAGCCGTTACAAACTCAAAGAAGACGAAGATCTGACCTACATAATAAATGCGCTCCGTGACAAGCTCTGGAATGCCATCGTCGAAGCGAACTACAATCTGCTCGATGAAAAAGTACAGTCAATAAGCCGTGAGATCG
Source organism: uncultured Lachnospiraceae bacterium (assembly GCA_964541445.1). Classification (GTDB taxonomy): domain Bacteria; phylum Bacillota; class Clostridia; order Eubacteriales; family Anaerofustaceae; genus CAZIQU01. The sequence continues at coordinate 1,036 of CAZIQU010000134.1, forward strand.
ATGAAATGTTATTAAAGATACTCGGCAGCGACAGATAGATCAGTCTTCAAGACGCCAATCAATAGGTGTCTGTCCGGTAGAGGCAAGAAAGTCGTTCACCTTAGAAAAGGGACGGCTGCCGAAGAAACCGGAGGCCGCAGAAAGCGGTGAGGGATGGGAAGATTTTATCACCATATGTATGGGATTGGTGATAAGGTATTGCTTGCTTTGAGCGAAAGCCCCCCACAGGACAAAAGCTACGGGAGTTTCTTTTTGGTTAATAACACTTATCACCCTGTCGGTAAAATTTTCCCAGCCCAAATAACGGTGTGAAGCCGCCTGATGCGCACGCACAGTGAGCACGGCATTCAGCATTAGCACACCCTGCTGAGCCCATTTTGTCAGACAGCCGTGCGATGCGGGTGCAATGCCCAGATCGTCGTAAAGCTCCTTATAGATGTTGCGCAGCGAAGGCGGTATATCCACGCCCTTCTGCACCGAAAAACTCAACCCATGAGCCTGATGCTCATTATGGTACGGGTCCTGCCCGATAATGACGACCTTGGTCTGCTCGCAGGAGGTAAGATGGAGGGCGTTGAAAATATCGTACATATCCGGATAAACGGTATGCTCTTTATATTCATTTATCAGGTTTTTCTTCAGTTCACGGTAATACGGTTTCTCGAATTCGTCCCCCAGCAGATACTGCCAGTCGTTGGTAAATACCGCCGCCATTTATATTATTTCCTTAAGTGTGATATGATATCTCTCCCGAAAAAGCCCTTTTTTGTCGCAGATCTTTATGGGCAGGTAAGAAAGAGCCAGCAGCCCGAAGCCGCTTATCAGCGCACAGGCGTCATTACGCAGGGCAATCAGCCCCGGCAGATAAAAATAGCCGATAAAAATGCCGACAAAGAAAGCTATAAGCGGAATACCGTACATGATGATGCTGGCGGACATTACGCCCGAAAGCGACATCTCGGCAACAACATTGTCGCCCGGCTTCGCGCCTATATCGTTTACGGCGTCCGCCGTAATAGTCATATTGCGTTTTCCGGCCAGACATTTGCCGCACTCACCGCAGGCAGTGCTTCTTTCCAAAGTAACTCTGGCCATATTGCCGTGAGCAGAAACAACTTTAACCGTTTCGATCATTTATATGCCTCTCTATATTCCCAGATAAGTCAGTATATCAGTATTTTCGTCTGTAGCCTCCGGCGTGCCGATCAGCCGCGTCAGATAGGGTCCGTGACAGTCTGAGCCTCCCGATATGGCCAGAGAATGCCGTCGGCAATAGGCGCTGTAATATTCGCTCTGCCACGGCTCACCGTTGTAAGGGCTTATACATTCTATGCCGTCCACTCCCATATCACGGAACGCGTCCAAAGTTTCTGCATCCATAACATCTCCGCGGTAGTGATATGAGGGATGTGCCAGTACAGTAAAAGCACCGGCCTTCTTGAACATTTCTATCGCCTGTGCCGTCGTTTTGTAATCATAATCGGGCAGACGCACTGTCCTTTTAAGCGCCGAAAATTCTTTCAATGAGGAAATCGCACCCTTGTCTTTCAGATAGTTCACACCGGAAAAACCGCCGCGCCGCCGGTCGTATGTATACTCGGCATACTCCGCCATGCTTATTCTGCCGTTCATTAGCGGAACAAGCGCGCCGATAAGATCAGCCTGCCTCTTTTTCTCTATGCTCTTGTAAGCCTCAACGTGCGCCGAAATATCAACATTCTCCGGGGAAAACCCGTAACCGAGCAAATGTATCTCACGCCCACGATAAAGCGTCGTCGCCTCCATAGCGGCAACTACGCGTATATTTTCGGCAGCGGCCGCTTTCATAGCGGGCAGCACACTTTCAACGCTGTCATGGTCGGCGACAGCCATTACGCTGATGCCGGCATTTAAAGCCTCTCCCACCGCTTCCTCGGGCGTATAGCAGCCGTCGGAAGCGCAGGTGTGTATATGCATGTCTATCTTTCTCAAACTATTCTCCGTCGCCTGTCAACCGTGTGCTTTACACATACGCACGGATTTTTCCCAGCCCTCGGTAAGCGCCCGCACTCCGGCCTCGTCCATGCCGGGCTTAAATATTTTATCGGTCTCCCGCATGATTTTCAGCTGCTCACGGTCACGGAAAAGCCCGGCGCCCAAGCCGGCCAAAAAAGCTGCTCCCAGTGAAGTGCTCTCGGTATTGCGCGGTCTGTTCACATTTACCCGCAGTATGTCCGACTGAAACTGCATGAGAAAGTTATTGGCGCAGGCGCCTCCGTCTACCATCAGCTCCCGCAGCCTGATTGAGCTGTCCGCCTCGATAGCGTCCAGAAGATCTTTCACCTGGTAGGCGATAGATTCCAACGCCGCCCTGACGATATGATCGCGGGAAGCGCCGCGGGTAAGCCCGCAGATGATGCCCTTGGCGTACATATCCCAATAAGGCGCGCCCAAGCCGGTAAACGCCGGCACGATATATACGCCGTTGCTGTCAGTCACGCGCATGGCGCAGTCTTCGCTTTCCGCCGAGCAGTCAATCATTTTCAGCTCATCACGCAGCCACTGTACCGTAGCCCCGCCCATAAAGACGCTGCCCTCAAGAGCGTATTCCACTTTACCGTTTATTCCCCAGGCAATAGTAGTCACCAGCCCGTTTTGCGATCTTACCGGCTCGCTGCCGGTATTCATCAGTAAAAAGCAGCCGGTTCCATAGGTATTTTTAGCTTCTCCCGCGGAAAAGCAGCCCTGCCCGAAGAGGGACGACTGCTGGTCGCCGGCAATGCCGGAAATTGGAATACTGCCGCCGATAACATCGGGGTCGCTGTAAGCACAGATGCCGCTGGAAGAAACCACCTCCGGCAAAATTCCCGCGGGTATACCCAGAGTATCGAGGATAAAATCGTCCCAACAGAGCCTGTTGATATTGTAGAGCATCGTGCGTGACGCGTTGGAATAATCGGTGACATGCGCCCGCCCGCCGGTCAGCTTATATATGAGCCACGAATCCACAGTACCGAAAGCCAGCCGGCCCTCCGCCGTCAAATGAGCCGCTTCCGGCACATTGTCAAATATCCACTTGATCTTGGTAGCGGAAAAATAAGCGTCGATCACCAGCCCGGTGGCCTTCTGTACATAAGTCTGAAAACCCTTTATTTTTTTCAGGTCCTCACATATACCGGCGGTACGGCGGCATTGCCATACAATAGCCCGGGTAATGGGTTTGCCCGTGAGCCTGTCCCATACCACAGTGGTCTCGCGCTGGTTTGTTATGCCTATGGCTTTTATATCCCCGGCGGAGAGCCCGGCTTTCGCCATTGTCTCCCTCATGGTCTTCAGCTGCGTCGCCCATATTTCTTCGGCGTCATGCTCAACCCACGAGGGATAAGGATAATATTGTTTAAACTCATGCTGCGCCGTGCTTACCGGTTTTGCCGACGCGTCATAAATGACGGTGCGGCAGCTGGTAGTTCCGGAATCGAGCGCCATAATATAATCCATAGTGCTTTCGCTCCTCTCCGCTCACATTATAATATTTAAGAGCTTTTCGTTAAGGTGTTACCGTTGTTGTATCTTCCGTCTGTGTTGTATCGGCAGGCGTTGTGTCATCGACGGTCACGCCCGTGTCGGTCGCTGCGGAGCCGTTCTGCGAATTGACCAGCTGTGTGAGCACTTCGCCGAGCTGATCCATATAATCGCCGTAGGCGGCCCAATCACCGGACTGCTGCGCGGTCTCGGCGTTATTGTACAATTCGTTGGCCTTGGCTATCAGCTGCGCAACGGTGCTGTCGGTACCGATAGAGCTCTCGCCTCCCTCACCGGTCGATCCGCTGCCGCTTCCGCCGGCCTCTGAGCCGAATACGGATATGAGCGCCTCGGGCAGAGTATCAGCCATTATGATAGAATCCTGATAGGAAAGAATGATCTTCTTCATTTCCGGCAGGCTGGTGGAATCATTGCTTGCAGAGCGTACATATACCGGCTCAATATAAAGTATGCTGTCCTCAATGGGTATTGTCAGCAGGTTGCCGCGCAGCACATCGGAGCCCTGCTGCGCCAGCAGCGCCAGCTGCGGAGCAATGACCGTATCCTGATCTA
>CAZIQU010000135.1:0-5088 GCA_964541445.1 uncultured Lachnospiraceae bacterium
ACATTCTCACCAGTACATAACCGGGAAATATTTTTTTAGATACGATCTTGCGTACGCCCGCTTTGGTCTCCTCGACGTCGTGCATCGGTACAACGACTTCCAGAATTATTTCTTCCATATCGCGGCTTTGAACGGTAGCTTCGATATTGGCTTTTACTTTATTCTCGTATCCCGAATAAGTATGGGCCACGTACCATTTCGCTTCGTTTGTGTCAGTCATATCGGTCCCCTTATACGAGATTGTAGAAAAGCTCAGCCAGAAAACCGAATAGGGTATCGAAACCGTAGCACAGAACGGTAAACAGTACTACTATGATGATGACGACCCATGTGCCGCGGAACAGTTCTTTTCTCGTCGGCCAGGAAACTTTCTTCAGCTCATTGTAAGCACTTACGAAATAGTTTATAAGTCCCTTGATCCATCTGATCAGAAAGAATTGCTTCTTCGGCGCCGATTTTTGCTGAGCCGGCGTTTTCTTGTTTGCCATATGTTTCTCCTTACCGCAAATTTACTTTATTTTTTATTTGGCTTCCTTGTGCAGTGTGTGCTTTTGGCAGAATTTGCAGTATTTCTTTATTTCCATTCTTTCCTTGGGCTTGTCTTTGTTTTTCATCGTGTCGTAATTTCTTTGCTTGCATTCTGTACATTCAAGCGTGATTTTCACTCTCATTTTTGTCAAACTCCTGTATTGTTTTTAACACTAAAAAAAGGCTTTTCCGCCTTTCCTGAAATATTATAGCACAATCCCGCGTCAATGCAAGTGTTTTTTTCTTTATTCAGCGCGAATCCGGCGCTGCGAACGAAAGTATAACCGTTTTTGCCGCTCTTTTGAAGCGGGCTTATTTATATGGTATAATACTATCAGAAAGTACATATGAAAATGGCAGGAAAAGGAAAACTTACCAGATTAATTCGTAAAAACAGCCGCCTTATCTTTTATACGGCGGTCGTGGCGGGCGTACTTATATATTTGGCGGCGCGCATTATCCCGGCGGAAACGGTTTTCATCGAGTCGGAGGCTCACCCGTTCGGTGTCGACGCCAAGGTGTACGTATTCAAAGAAGAGCAGTATGTCGTGCTCAACAACGCCGAGGGCATCAATCTTCTCTGCGAGGAGGGCCGCAAGCTTTCCGCCTCCACGCTGCTCAGCGACAACTATGTGCTGGGCGATACATATATACAAAAGAAGATTGCCGTGCTCGATTATATGCTCTCTCTGCCCGATATGGACACCGCCCGGGAAATATATGCGGCCATAAACGAAAAGCAGAAAGAGGAAGAAGACTTGCAGGCTCAGCTGGATGCCGCCGTCGCCGCCGGTGATGAGGCGGCCAAAAGCGATATTGCCGGCCTTTTGGAAAACTGCCAGTATCTTTCGGAATTGCTTGAGGGCGGATTGGCTTATGCCGGTATGCCGTACGAAAGCATGGTTGCGGAGAGGGCCGCTTACGCGCAGCTGCTCGGGCGCACCGACCTGCCCCTTACCGCCGACAATCTCGGTTTTACTGTGTTCGGACGACTCGCTTACTGGACTGACGGCTATGAGGGCGTGATGGGCTTTAATTGCGGCAGCAAAATCGATGCCGATTATCTTGCCATGATAGATTCGATGGCACCCGCCGGCGGTAAAAGCGACAGCGCTGCCGGAAGAATATATATCAAAAGCTCTTCCGCAGACAGGACGCTTTTGGCGGTGACGGTTCCGGCGGATACTTACATAGCCAAAGAAGAGAAGGTTGCCGATAAGTATGCATATTTCTACGATAATTATGACATTGATCTTGAAGGCGGGTACTATAATTTTCTTTACCGCCGTATAGATGTGCTGGAAGGCTTTCCGATGCTGTCCGTTGCCTTTGCCGACGGCACGGTGCACAGCGGCTATTATGTGGAAACGATAACTGCCGGAGAGAAGAAAATACTCATATTGATGCTGCGTGAGGACATAGACGATTTCGCTGATAAGCGCATATTTGCCGCTCAGGCTTACGCCGAGGAGGTACGATGTTTCGCCGTACCGGCATCCGCCGTGTTTGAATATAACGGCAAAAAATATGTTACGGTGCTGAAAAACGCTACCGATAAAGTCGATGTGGAAGTGACTGTCTACCGTACGGAGGGTAAAACAGTCTACCTGAAAACCGCGGAAAACGAAGAGCTGTCCGGCGGCGACGAAATAATATTAAAGGGGAAGAAAAGATGATTTCCGATCAGATCAGTCAGGTTATGGAGAATATCGAGCATGACGCCGCTCAGGCCGATACCGGCGAGCGGGTAAAACTTATAGCGGTTACAAAATTTCGTCCCGTCGAGGATATGCGGGCGCTGGCCGAATTTGGCCTGCGTGATTTCGGCGAGAACCATGTGCAGGAATTCAATCAGAAATATGAAAGCTTCGGTGACGATATAAACTGGCACATTATCGGTTCGCTGCAAAAAAACAAGCTGAAATATATCGTGGGTAAGGTCAGGCTTATCCAGTCGGTGGACAGCGTTTCTCTGGCACAGGCGATCGACGATATGTCGTGCCGGCGCGGCGTGTGCAGCGAAATTTTGCTGGAAACTAATGTTTCCGGCGAAGCCAGCAAGCACGGTTTCACGCCTTCGGCTCTGGCCGATGCCGTGGAACAGATAGCCGCAATGAAGAACATCGGCGTGAGAGGACTGATGATGATGGCCCCCGATGTTGACGATGAGGTGTATTTGGGTACTTTGTTCGAAAAAACACGAAATATTTTCGACGGGCTGATGAAAAACAACGGTAAATATGATAATATAAAATTTGAAATTCTTTCCATGGGTATGAGCCACGATTACCGTCTGGCGGTAAAGGCCGGGTCCAATATGGTCAGGCTGGGAAGAATCCTATATCAGTAAATGGCGGAGGCGATAGAAAATGGGTATTGAAAAGCTGCTTAACTCGATTGGGCTGGAGATCGTAGAGGATGATGACGACGAGCAGGCGGGTGAAGAGATAAACGAGAAAGATTCACGCGACAGAAGCGAAACGCGCAAACAGCGTCGCGTAGAAGCCCGCGAGTCCAGAGAAAACCGTGAGGAGGCTGAGGTACAGGCCGTAAACATCGGCTCAAAGGCCAAGGTCGTGCTGGTAGAACCGATAAAGTTTACCGATGCGCGCAAGGTGTGCCGCGAACTTAAAAACGGCAATGTGGTTGTCGTCAATATGGAAAAGCTCAACGAAGCCGATTCCCTGCGTGTATATGATGTGATACAGGGCGCCGCGTTCGTGCTTGAAGGTACAATTGAGGATATTTCCGACAGCGTTACGGTAGTCGCTCCGCATAATGTAGATATCCAGACAAACGAAGCCGTGCCAAAGCCGGCGGCGTATGACGGCGACGCCGATCTGGACTACGGCTATAACAGTTAAAAAACCGGGATGCCGCAGGGCATCCCTTATTCTTTTTTTCGAGGTAACAAATCATGCCGCAAAAAGATTTTTTGGCCGCCCAATTGGAAAACGCCGCTTCAGAGGCGCAGCAAAACGGGCGTGCTGTTTTTATGGATTTTTTCGAGCCTGCCGTACGCAAGCTCATCGAGAGAGAAATAGGCCGTTATCCGGCGTGCGACTGCGCCTTTTGGGGCGGCAGTGAATTTTCGGAACGGGCTGTGGCCGCAGTGTTTGAAAAGGGAGCGCCGCCGGAATACGACGATTATCCCGTTGAATGTCTGCATATAAAGGGCGCCGACGCTTCCGTAGAGCACCGTGACGTTTTGGGCTCTCTCATCGGTTTGGGGTTGGAGAGAGACCGATTGGGCGATATCAATATCGCAGACGGCCTTATCCAGTTTTTCGTGAAAAAGCCCTTGGCTGAATTCATAGAGCAGAACCTTACACAAATATCGCATTTTGATGTTAAGGCAGAAGCTGTGCCGGCAAGCGAAATAGTACCCTTTGATCCGCAATTTACCTTTACTGACGCTATTGTTCCGTCATTGCGGCTTGACGCGGTCATAAATACCGTATTTCGTATGTCGCGCAGTGAAGCCAGCGCTTTTGTCAAGGCCGGCAAGGTCTTCATAAACCATGTGCCGGCGGCGAAGCCCGCGGCGTCGGTAAAGACCGGTGATTTGATTTCCGTACGCTCGAAAGGGCGGTTTATTATCGACGGAGAAAACGGCGCAACCAAAAAAGGCAATCTGAAGATTCGTATCAAGAGATTTTCTTAACGCTATGGAGACATATACTTTTACCGTTGCCGCCGGAGAAGCGGGCGGCCGCGCCGACAAGTTTTTGGCAGATCATGTCGAGGGCGTATCGCGCAGCCGTATTCAGGATGTTTTTTCCTTCGCTCTGGCGAGGGTGAACGGTGTCGCCGTAAAGGCGTCCTTCCGGCTCAAAGAAGGCGATGTAATCACTCTTGAGCTGCCGGAGGTACGGGCGGCCGCTATCGAACCGGAGGATATACCGCTGGATGTGGTATACGAGGACGAAGATGTTGCTGTGGTCGATAAGCCGCAGGGCATGGTAGTCCATCCGGCGCCGGGTAATTACAGCGGTACGCTGGTGAACGCTCTCATGTACAGGCTGAAAACACTTTCTTCCATAAACGGCGTGGTGCGTCCCGGTATTGTTCACCGTATCGATAAAGATACCTCCGGGCTGCTCGTCATCGCCAAAAACGATGCCGCGCATGTCTGTCTGGCCGGTCAGTTTGCCGCTCACAGCGTAACACGCCGCTATATCGCCGCCGTCCACGGCATTATAACCGAAAACGGCGGGGTGATAGATGCTCCTATCGGCCGTGACCGCTGCGAGCGCAAGTCCTTCACGGTAACCGACCTTAACGCCAAAAACGCCGTTACGCATTATGCGGTGACTGAGCGTCACGATAAATATACCTTGGCGCAGCTGCGGCTTGAAACCGGACGCACCCACCAGATCAGGGTACACATGAAATACATCGGCCATCCGGTTATCGGCGATAAGCTCTACGGGCGCGATACGCCGCTCGACCGTAAATTCGCCGGGCAGCTGCTCCACGCGGCCGTGCTTGGCTTCGCGCATCCGGCGGACGGACATTATCTGGAATTTACCAGTGAATTGCCCGCGTATTTTTCGCTTT
>CAZIQU010000136.1:0-1331 GCA_964541445.1 uncultured Lachnospiraceae bacterium
GCTGCCTCGCGCGATACCTCGCTGCCGCGCCTGCCCATGGCGATGCCGATATCGGCGTACTTAAGCGCCGGTGCGTCATTGACGCCGTCACCGGTCATGGCAACGATCGCGCCGTTGGCTTTGAACGCCTTCACGATGCGCATTTTATGCTCGGGAACAACGCGCGCAAATATGCTGACATCTGCAACCGCCTGTTTAAGCTCTTCATCGCTCATTTTCTCCAGCATATCGCCGGTAATGATGTTTTCCGAGTTAGGCATACCGATCTGTGCGGCGATGGCGGCAGCTGTAACGCCGCTGTCACCGGTGATCATCACAACGCGTATGCCGGCTTTGCGGCAGCGCTCAAGATCTTCCTTTACGCCGGGGCGCGGCGGATCGGCAAGACCGATAAGGCCTAAAAAGGTCAGGCGGCAGTCGGTAAGCTCAGCGGGAATGTCAGCCCTTGAGGCCGGGTACATCACCGCCACGGCGATCACCCGCAGCCCTTCCCTGCCCATTGCTGTCATTTTTTCCGCGGCGGTCTTCGCAGCTTCACTGTCAAGATCACAAAGCCCCATTATCTTTTCCGGCGAGCCTTTGGCGGCGATGATCACTCTGCCGTCATGCTCCCATACATGGCCCATCATCTTCATTTCATCGGTAAAAGCGTATTCGCTGATCATCTCGCCGCCGAAAATATGCTCACGGCTGATACCGACGCTCTCACAGTAATCGAGCATCGCCTTTTCCATAGGGTCATAGGTCTCAGTTTCGCAGCCGAGCCCCATCACCTCGCAAAGCTTCTCTTCATCGCCGCCGGCGGACCACACCTGCCTTACGGTCATTTTATTCATAGTGATGGTACCGGTCTTATCCACGCAGAGCACGGAGACCGCGCCGAGCGTTTCCACTGAGGCCATGCGGCGCACCAGTGAATTTTTCTTGGCCAGACGCCACGCACCCATAGAGAGGAAGACAGTCTGAATGACCGGGAATTCCTCGGGGATCATCGCCATGGCCAATGTAATGCCTGATAATATGCTTTTGATCAGCCGTTCTTTCACCGGCTGGTCGGGAATATTCACAAATGTTATCACGGCTACCGCCGCGAAAAGAACGGCGGCGATCACCGCGCAGGTTTTTACCAGAGAGGCTGTCTGCTTCTGCAGCGGCGTGCTTTCCGCGGGCGCAGAAGCCACATCGGCGCCGATTCTGCCGTACTCGGTATCCGCGCCGGTTTTATCTACCTCAACAAAGCCGGTGCCGCGGGTGATCAGTGTACCGGCGTAACAATAATCGCTTCGCCAGTGCGCGCCGCCGTCTTCACCGCCAAGCGCGGTCTGTTTCCA
>CAZIQU010000136.1:1341-5061 GCA_964541445.1 uncultured Lachnospiraceae bacterium
ACCTTCGGGCTCACCGGTAAGCGAAGATTCATCAGCACAGAGATCGCTGCACTTTATTACAAATCCGTCGGCCGGTACCTTTACGCCCTCTTGCAGAAACATAACATCGCCGGGCACGAGCTCGGCGCTGGGCACGATTTTCTCACAGCCGCCGCGCACCACCGTGATCTGCGGCGCCGAAAGATCTTTAAGGGCACTGAGCGTCTTATCCGTCTTCCATTCCTGAATAACGTCAATAGAAATAATGCCGACGACAAACAAAAGCATAATGGCGCCGTCGCGCGGTTCGCCGAGCAAAAAATAGATTACGGCAGCCGTAAGCAGCAAAAGAAACATCGGCTCGGCGATAATGTGCATTATTTTGATAATAAAATTGGATTTTTGCGGCGGGATCGGTTCATTGCGTCCGTATACGTCCAGGCGTCTGCGCGCCTCCGCGTCTGAAAGCCCCGTCAGCTTTCTTTCAGGTTCAGTCATAAAAGTTACCTTCTTTCTGAATAAGATAGCTCTCATGGCACCTGCTCTTCAGGGTCTCGGAAAGAAAAAAACATCCGCGAGACATACTACTGTCCCACAGATGCCGTAAACGAATCTGCTGCGGTCTATACCGCCCGGCCCCATGACCGCTGACGCGGTGCATCGCCTGCTCAGTTTGTACTGTTGAGCCCGCATTCCGAAAAAACAAGAATGTACTGCAGTGCAAAGAGAATATTGGTATAATATCACAGCGCGGCAATGTTGTCAACTTATTTGTACTATTCGAAAATTAACGCCGAAACAAAGCAGACAGATAAGGCGGATTCGCCTTATCTGTCTGAGTCTTCGTCGGAGGTTTCTTCTTTTCGGCTGATTTTTTTATTAAGGTACAGCAACAAAAGCAAACCGGCGGCAACAATAAACAATGAAATAAACTGCGAGGTGGAGAGAAAGCCCACACTGCCGCGTGGGTCATCGCGAAGAAACTCCACCGAAAAGCGGCCTATGCCGTATAAGATCATATAAAGCGCAGATACCTTACCGGCCGTGGCATTTTTACGGGCAAACAGCATCAAAACGGCGGCAATAATGAGATCGCCCGCCGACATGATCAGCTGTGTGGGAATAAGCGGCACGCCGTTGGGAGCGAAAACCGATGAATCGAACACAATGCCCCATGAGGGGCTGCACTGCTTACCGTAGCAGCAGCCGGCCAGAAAGCAGCCTATACGGCCTATGCCCTGCGCCAGAGCGACCGAGGGCATGATAAGGTCGAGCAGCGTCAGGAAATCAAGCCCTTTTTTGCGGCAGAAGATATATATGGCGCCGATACCGGCGATAATGCCGCCGTAGATAACAAAGCCGTTGGCGAAATCGAGCAGAATAGAGGGATCGGCAATGATATTTTTGATATCCACAATTATATAAAGAAGCTTACAGCCTAAAATGCCGGCAATTATCAACCAGACAAACAGGCTCCATAAAGTATCGTTGTCTATGCCGTATTTTTTTGATCGACGATCCGCCGCGAATACAGCGGCGATTATACCGAGGGCGATCATCAAACCGTAACCGTAAACGGTAAAGCGGCCGATATGAAAAAGTTCGTTATGCATGCTTATCCTCTTTGAAGCAGTAAATTTACATAATTATAACATACCGCCCGCCGATTGAAAATTATTTACGGCGTAAGCCTTGTTATTACCGCTGCAAAAGAAAGGCAGCGGCGCCTGAGCGCTCGTTGCAGCCATTCGCGCTGACTGCGTGGGTGAAGCTTTGGCATTAAGGCTGCCTGTTATCTGCCGGTCAAGCTCATCGTCTGCGTCGGTCTTCTGCGTGTCCTCGGTTGTTTGAGAAGCATCGATGTTTTCACCAACTGAAAAAGCAGACTGTTCGTCTGCTCTTAATTCATTGTTTTGATTTGCTCCAATACTTCCGCTTCTGTTTTGCAATCCTGTATCAAAGCTGTAAGCTGTTTTGCTTTTTCTTCCTTCTGCTCGGAGTTCGCTATAAGTTTTAAAACCTTTGTTTTGGTATTGTTCGATAGTCCCCGCCCCGTAAGATTCTTCAATAACATCGAACGGTACCACGTTTCGCTCTGATTCGGATTCATAAATAAACTCCCTTATAATACTTAATTCCGTCTCATTATCAAGTTTAATTCTTATAATCTTTTTTATAGTTGGTGTTTTTACATCTCCATCAGTGTACACAAGAGTATTGTTAATACCTAAATCGTCACCGATTTCAAAGATATAATCACCATTATATGTTTTAAATTGAACTCCTGCGTCAAATTCGCCAAGTTTCTCAAAAAAATATGTTTGCTCATTTGGCGTAAGTACATCATTTACCGTTGCCCAACCAAATTTATTATAAGTTGTTTCATTATGATTGTCTATATTCTCAAGAGAAAACTTTGTGATACTGTCATTTTCTCCCCGATACTCCTGCGCATACGCTGCCTCAAACTTATTCTTTACGTCCTGCCAGTAAAGCTTTTCGTTCTTATAACCGGTTAATTTATTGAGCTTATTAAGCTTATCGACTACCCAGTTATAAATGCGGCGCGCAACTGTTGGCTTTTCATAAACAAGAGTGTTTACAAATTCCTGTGTGCCGAGCTTATTGCCGAGAATGGCGGCAACAGCTTCTTCATTTACACGGCTCTCAAAATCGGCGCTGTTTTCATCGTACAGCTTCGCATATTCCGAACGTAAAGCTTTTCTTGCCGCTGCATAGTCCTGTCGTGTGACATCATAGCTTTTTACCAGCTCCGCCAGCTCTCCGAAAGTCTTGCTGCCGTTCATATCGTGATACAATTCATGTATAGCGGTATTTTCCAGCCATTGTCTTGAATCCGTATTCGGGTTGAATATTACTTCCCTTACGGTCTTGCCGTATGCGTCTTTTGAGCTGCACCACAAACCGACGATACTGTTATCGCTGAAAGAATTTGCATCGAATTTGGCTTTTATGCCTCTGTCAGTTAGGGTGCGCATGACGCTTTTTACGTTGCCGTCATTAAGGTCGATATTGTAAGCAGACGCCGCAGCTTTAAACACATCAGAGTTTATCGCTGACCCCTCCCTGTCAGCCAAAGAATAAACGGGGTTTATTTCTTCCGCAGGTGTTTCGTCTGCGTCGGTCTTCTGCGTGTCCTCGGTTGTTTGAGAAGTATCGGTGTTTTCGTTAAATGAAAAAGACGCCGTATCGGCGCCTTCTGTTTGGTTGTTTACCTGTTTGTCGTTTAATCCTCTATCGGAGGAAGACCGAACGCTCTCCGAACCGCCGCTCTTTGGCGTTTGATCATCGCCGTTCCTTCTTCCCTCGTCCAAAGGTCGGAGGTTGAGCTTTTCGGGGTTTCTGAGGATATATTCTGCTTCTTTTCTGGTAAGCTGTTCGACTTTTTCTGCGTATCCATAATCTTTCAAAGCCCTTTCTGTATTTTCTCTGCCGTATGTATTTATAATACTATCGGCCTGTTCCTGTGTGATAGCTATGTTGTTGTAATGGTCTTGACCTTTAGCAAGCGATACAACGCCGTCAACCTTGCCGCCGTTTGCCTCGATGAACCTTGCCAGTGAATTTGTCGTTGTGCCCGTGTTTACCGTATCATCTACAATAACAAAATGTTCGCCTGCGATGTCATTATAGTTATATTCGGAGCCAATGTCAAATGAAACCTTTTGCGTAAGCCGTTCCTTGTTGCTTTTGGAGCGCATTTCATTTTTCGACTGCTTA
>CAZIQU010000137.1:0-2233 GCA_964541445.1 uncultured Lachnospiraceae bacterium
CTTTTGTACTATGCAAAACCGAGCTGGTACATTAAGACCACGGCTTTCAGCGACAAACTGATAGAGGCAAACAATACCGTAAACTGGTTTCCGCCGTTTGTCGGCGAAAAACGTTTCGGCAACTGGCTGGAAAACAATAAAGATTGGGCCATCTCGCGCAACCGCTATTGGGGTACGCCGCTGAATATATGGCGATGCGACTGCGGCCATACCGAGGCGATCGGCAGCATTGACGAGCTGGTGGAAAAAGCGATAGAACCGATCGACAGCACGATCGAGCTGCACCGCCCTTATGTGGACGATGTGCATATAAAATGTCCGCACTGCGGCAAGAGCATGAGCCTGCTGGTTCGACAGCGGCTCAATGCCGTTTGCCCAGAGACACTATCCTTTTGAAAACAAGGAAATATTCGCGGAACAGTTCCCTGCCGATTTTATCTGCGAAGGCATAGATCAGACACGCGGCTGGTTTTATTCGCTGCTGGTAATAGGTACATTTCTTACCGCCAGAGCGCCGTATAAAAACGTACTGGTGAACGATCTGATACTCGACGCCAAGGGCCTGAAAATGTCGAAATCAAAGGGCAATACCGTAAATCCCTTTGAGCTTTTCGACAAATACGGCGCCGATGCGCTCAGATGGTATCTGCTTTATGTGTCACCGGCATGGACGCCGACTAAGTTTGATGAAAACGGCCTTAAGGAGGTTATCAGCAAATTCTTTAATACCTATAAAAACGTATACGCCTTTTTCGCACTGTACGCCAACACGGACGGCATGGATCCGCGCGATTACGATATACCCGTAAAATGCCGTGAGGATATCGACCGCTGGCTGATATCAAAATACAACTCGCTGATAAAAAGCGTACGCGGCGCCATTGACGAATATGACATGACCCGAGCGGTCCGCGCCATTCAGGACTTCGTCAACGAAGACCTTTCCAACTGGTATATCCGCCGCAACCGCAAACGTTTTTGGGGCAGTGAGCTGTCTGACGACAAAAAAGCGGTCTATCTTACCACCTATGAAGTGCTGTGCGGCATAAGCAAGCTGGCCGCGCCATTTGCCCCGTTTATCACCGAAGAGATATACCGCGACCTTACCGGAGCTGAATCCGTACATTTAGTCATGTACCCGTCGTGCCGCGAGGAAGATATAGATCAGGCTTTGGAAAACAAGATGGATACCGTGCGCGCCCTTGTCAGTCTGGGCCGAGGCGCCCGCGAAGAGGCGCAGATAAAGGTTAGACAGCCGATTGCCGCCGTGCATATCGACGGCAGCCTCAAAGAGCTTATCGGCGATTTGACCGGACTGATAAAGGAAGAACTCAACGTCAAAGAAGTCGTCTATGAGTCCGACCTGTCATCCTTCATGGATTTTGCCGTCAAGCCTGATTTCAAAATATGCGGCAAAGAACTGGGCTCAAAGGTGAAGACGCTTGACGCTTACCTGAAAAATACCGATGCCGCCGTTTTCATCAAAGCCTTGCGTGCCGCAGGGAACGCTGAGGTGATACTCGACGGCGAAAAAGTAACATTGACAGAGGATATGCTGGATATACGCATCAGCGCCCGCGCCGGCTTTGACGTTCAGACGCAGGACAACCTATTCATAATCATAAACACTGAACTGACGCCCGAGCTGATCGCCGAGGGCTATGCCCGTGAGCTGATCTCCAAAGTACAGCAGCTGCGCAAAACCGCCGGCTACGAGGTGGCGGACCGCATAGCGCTTACTGTGGAAGCCGACGCCGATATAAAGGAAGCGATCACCCGCTTTGAGGATTACATTAAGGCGGAGACGCTTTCACAGAAGATCGAGATCGCGGCCAACGACGGCGAACCGGTGGAGCTGAACGGACATCGTGCCGTAATAAAAACCGTGAGAATTCAATAAAAAACAGCGGAAGGCGAGCATAAAAAAACCGCAAAAAGCGGATTACAAGGATAAAAGAAACGGGCACCGTGATCAACTTCCGGTACCCGTTTTCTGCTGAGCAGACAATTATATCCGCCGCAGCTTGTTCTTAGTTTAAAGCTTTCTTTGCGGTAACGACCAAATCGGTAAATGCGGCGGCATCGTTCATCGCCAGATCGGCCAATATTTTTCTGTCTACCTGTACGCCGGCGGTCTTCAGACCGTTCATCAGCTTTGAATAGCTGATATCGTTGAGTCTGGCCGCAGCATTTATGCGGGTAATCCAAAGTCTGCGCATGTCGCGTTTTCTCT